>JBGOYR010000001.1:0-39963 GCA_041479765.1 Bathyarchaeia archaeon
CACTTCTAAAGCCAACACAACAGAGAGAGACACTCTAAACGCTTAAATCCTGTCTTTTGGTAGCAAGAGGAAAGAATAGGACCGGAAGAAGCTATTGGTGTCGTTGAGTAAGCTAAGAGAGGAATTCTCCTTCATCAAAGGAAACTATCTAATATTACTCATAAGCTGGATTCTGATGGATTTCGCCAACGAGCTGCCGGGAACTTACTATTCTGACTACGTTAAGAACGAGCTAGGTGGAAGCGCCACAATCTTGGGCATCATAATGTTCGCGTCATTGATAGCCCTAGCTTCTGTCCAATTCTTGGGAGGGTATCTTGCAGACAAATATGGAAGAAGGCTTTTGGTTTCGACGCTAACGTTCGGCGTAGCCTTTTCATTCATCCTATACGCAACAGCACCAAGCTGGCATTTCCTCCTGATCGGTGCGATAATTCAGAACCTATGTTTGCTCTATCAACCAGCACTAAACGCCATGATGGCGGATTCATTGCCGCCTGAAAAGCGAGGAATGGGCTTCTCAGTACTAAACCTCATAATGAGCGTTTCCACAACCCCAGGACCCATCGTAGCTCTTGCACTTGTCGCCACTTTCGGATCGAATTGGGGAATGAGAATAGCTTACCTCATCGTTACAGTCTTGTACTTGATAGCAGCGACAGTACGACTGAAACTGAAGGAAAGCATGCAAAACACGGAGAAGATGAACATCGGGGAAGCTCTCCGTTCTTATCCTAAGGCATTGAAGGAGGGAGTGACCGTGTGGAAGAAAGTGCCGCGCTCAATGCTCTGTCTGTTCTTCTCTGAGCTGATAGTGCGATTGTCATTCGCGATGACGCAAATGCTTTTCCTGCTTTACGCCTTCTACGTGATCCAAATAGGAGGAATGCCAAACCCTGCACTCCCAGCAGCTTCAGACCCTGCTCTCCAACTTGCGCGCATCAATTGGGGCTACGTCATGACTGCCCTGTTCATCTGCATGATAGCCTTTGCCTTCCCCATCGGAAAACTGCTTGACAAAATCGGCAGAAAGAAACCGCTAATAATATCCAACATCCTGGTAGTTCCAGCCATTCTCATATTCGTATATGGAAACTACCTGACCACTTACATAGCCATGATCCTCACGGGATTGACAATGCTTCTCGGCTTCTCCTCCTACCAAACCATGTTCGCAGATCTTGTTCCACAAGCACTACGCGGAAAAGTCACAGGCTCACTAAACTTCTTCACATACATATTCATGGCCCTCGGAGCAGCCCTAGGCGGATTCCTGTACGACAACACGTTCCCGCAACTCCCATTCCTCCTAATGATCATCCTCGTCATCCCATCCACACTGCTGGCGTTACTCGTGCATGAACCAAAACCGGAAGAAAGACAAGCCTAGAATACCCAGATCTTAGCTCTGAGGAAGGAGTGGACGGGTAAATCATGGCACCAGACGACAGACAAATGAAAAAAGTCGTTAAGGCTTGGTACACAAAAACTGCGCATTACGAATGGCGCCGTCTGAAACAAGACGCATACCACCAAATCGAGTTCCTCACAACCATACATTTTGTTGAGAAACACTTGCCAAAACACGGTTTGGTCTTGGATGCTGGTGGAGGGCCGGGAAGATATACGATTGAGCTTGCCAAACGCGGTTACGATGTTGTGTTGTTGGATCTCGTTCCTGAAATGTTGAAAGCCGCCAAGAGAAATATCAAAAGAACAAGCGTTCAAGAAAGGGTCAAGCAGATCATTGAGGGCTCTATTGACGATCTTTCATTGTTTGAAAATGAATCATTCGATGCGTGCTCTGTTTGGGGGCACCGCTCACTCACATCCTTGATGCAGAGAAAAGAGAAAAGGCTACAGCAGAACTCGTGCGTGTAGCCAAGCAGAACGCTCCAATCCTAGTTTCTGTCATCAGCCGCATGGGACTGCTCAGAACGATCCTTATCGGGTTTCCGCACGAGATGAAATACGCAAAACACCACTGGAAAACTGGCGATTACATTCCAGGTCTGTATGGCAAAGGCTTCACCGCAGCCCACTGGTTCTTACCCGAAGAGCTGCGTTTGCTCTTTGAGAGGAATGGTGTTGAAGTCTTGGAGATGGCTGGGTTGGAAGGGCTCTCTTCGCATCACGAAAAAGAGACAAATAGGCTTTACAAGGATCAAGAGAAATGGAAAATGTGGATGGAAATCCTGCTGGAAACGTGCACACACCCGTCGATCGTAGGAAGTTCTGAACACTTCCTGCTTGTGGGCAGAAAACGTGGCTAGCTTTCTTCGGTTATGTGTTTTCTGAAGTACACTATATCCTTCCGTTCACGGTAACCGCACTTCATGAACAACTCTTTCGAGGCGTCGTTGGAATCGTCGACCAAAGCGGCGAATATGATGATTCCTTGCTTTTTGAGCAGTTTTTCAGATTCAGCAATCAGAGTCTTGGCGATCCCTTGATGCCTATGATCGGGATCAACAGCCAGACGGTTTATCCAGCCTCGCCGTGTGTCGCTACTTATGATGACTGTGCCGATGAGCTGGCTTTCTTGGAAGGCGCCTAGAAAAAGATGCGGGTTTGCAGCCATTTGGGCTGCTATTGCTTTCTTGCCGTCGCGTCCACGGGGTTCAATCGGCAGACCTCCCCTGGCCCACAGGTCGATTATCCTCTCATAGTCGTCGATGGTCAGTTTTCGAATTTGCATTTGCAGACACTGATAGGTCTAAGCTTCCTTCGCGACTTCTTTCGTAACATCTTCAATAATGTCTAGTGCTGAGTCAACAAGTTCTTTTGTGATAATCAGTGGTGGCGCGACTCTGATTGTTGAAGCTCCGCATGTGATTACGTTGATTCCGCGTTTCCATGATCGCATCATGATCTCGGTGACCTTCTTCGGAGCTGGTTTCTTGCTTTCCTTGTCTTCAACGATTTCCATGCCAATCATCAAGCCCTTGCCGCGCACATCGCCAACAATATCGCACTGCTCTCTGAACTCGCCAAGTCTCTTCATGATGTAAGCACCTTGCTTAGTGGCGTTGTCCAGAAGCTTCTCCTCTTTTATGACGCTGATTACTGCAAGAGCGGCAACACATGACACTGGGTTTCCACCGAAAGTGCTCGCGTGAGAACCCGGGACCCAATCCATGATCTTGGCATTTGAAATCGTAGCGCCTAAAGGCATTCCAGAAGCCAAAGCCTTTGAAGTGCACACAATATCGGGCTCGATTCCCCAGTGTTCAATCGCGAACCATTTTCCAGTTCGTCCCATTCCAGCCTGCACTTCATCATCAATCAGCAGCAAGTTGTACTTGTCAGCCAACTTCTTCAACCGCTGGAAATACTCCGGTGGCGGAACAACGTAACCGCCTTCGCCTTGAATAGGCTCAATGAGGATCGCGGCCGTGTCTTCGGGAGGCACGTATTTCTGCAACACGTATTCGTCAATGAAGTCTACGCACCAGTAGTGGCAACCTGGATAGGTGAGTTTGAATGGACAGCGGTAGCAGTATGGGTAAGGTACATGGGTTACTCCGGGCATCAGTGGGAAGAAATATCGCTTCTGGGTAGGTTTGCTGGCAGTGAAAGACAGTGCCCCGATTGTGCGGCCGTGAAAGGCGCTGATGAATCCTATGAAAAGCTGCCTGCGAGTATGCCACTTAGCGATTTTGACCGAAGCTTCAACCGCTTCGGCTCCGCTGTTTCCAAAGTACACCTTCTTGTCAAACTTGCCAGGCGCGATTTCTGCAAGCTTCTCTGCAGCATCCAAAACCTCGTTGTAGTAAAAGTCAGTGTTGGAATAATGCAGGAATCTGTCGCACTGGTTCTTTATCGCCTGTATCACTTTTGGGTGGTTGTGGCCAACGTTCAAACATACTAGACCTGAGTTGAAATCAATATACTCGTTTCCATCAACGTCTGTGACTATGCAACCTTTGCCAGACTCAACAACAAGGGGGTAGAAGCGACCATATGAAGGGGAAATGAAGCGCTCGTCCTTTTTGACTGCTTCTCGTGCTTTTGGGCCTGGTGGTGTAACCTTAATTCTTGGATAAGTGCTCATTTCGCATCACCGAAAAGAGAACAAACGTTAGAAAAGACAGTTTTATATATTTACCTATGCAACTCGAAGAAAAAGAAACGTAAGAAAATGCTAACGGACCACATGATGGAAAAGCCGTCTGTTCTTCGACTTGTCCCCGACAGAAAAGCGAGTCGTGTCATGGTTTAGTCAATGTGATCTCGATGGCTGAAACGTTCGACTTTCGACCAGCCTCTCTAGTCACTTCTTCTGTGCACAATAATACGCCTTGAACGTCTAGGTTCTTCGCGAAAGACCGCCTCAGGACCTCAGCAGTGTCGACTGCTCTACAAATCGCTCGCCCTCTAGCTTTGATTGTGACCTTGTTAGAGCCAGAGCTCAGGTGGGTCAGACAAGCAACCACATAGCTCATTACGGGTTTCTTGCCGGTGAGCACGGCTTTCTCGTTCTTCTCTATGTTCTCGACGGCCTTCGTTTGCTCCTCAGATGGCTTCTGTTTCTGTGCAGTCTCTTTCTTGCGTTTATTGACAGGCATGTTTTGTCGTCTCTTTTAATGTTAAGAACTACTTACATTGTAACGCAGACTGTACCATAGTCCTTTGGTAATTCTTACATCTTTCCGTACAGTGAACAGCCAGACGCACTAGCCGGCAGACGATACGATTTGACCCCGAAGAAGGGCTTTGAATCACTCCTCAAGTCTTCGGTTGAATGAACTTCATTCCTTCCTCTAACGCACGCACGTTAGCCTCGAAAGCTTTAACCTTCGCACCGTAGAGTTCCTTCAATCCTTCAGCTATGCTTTCTTTAGATACGACCTTCGTGCAGGCAATGTAGGCACCAAGCATCACCATGTTAGCTGCTCGCTCATTGCCGACGCTGGCTGCAATCTCGTTCGCAGGAATCGATAACGCCCTAATGTCCTTTCGGACAACTGGTCTTGTTACGAAAGAACTGTTGGAAAGCAACAAGCCGTTGCTTCCAAGGCGCTGCTCGAAAGCCTCCAAAGACGGGTTGTTCATTACAATGACCGATCTTGCATGCGGTATCACGGGAGACCCTATCTCCTCCTGTGATATGACGACAGTACAGTTCGCGGTTCCACCACGCATCTCAGGCCCGTAAGAGGGAATCCATGTCACGTTTCTTCCTTCCTTCATGGCGCTGTAGGCCAACAGCTTACCAATGAACATCAAGCCTTGACCGCCGAAACCCGCCATAATGACATCTTCGTAGAAAGCTTTCCCCTTCGCTTTCGCCAAGCCTCTATACCTCCTTGGGGGCTTTGAACTCACCCAACGGGTAATACTGCATCATCGTCTCTTCAACCCACTTCGTCGACTCAAAAGGCGTCATATGCCAGTTTGTAGGACACTGGGACAAGACCTCAACAAGAGAATAGCCCAATCCTTTTAGCTGAGTCTCAAACGCCTTCCGAATTGCCTTCTTAGCCTGAATCACACACTTAGGACTGCTGACAGCCACCCTTGCAACATAAGCCGCACCCTGAAGAGTCGCAATCATCTCACTGACCCTAATCGGGTATCCTGCAGTTTCCGCCTTCCTGCCGTCAACGCTCGTCGTAGTCTTCTGTCCAACAAGCGTTGTTGGCGCCATTTGGCCTGCTGTCATTCCGTAAATTGCGTTGTTCACGAAAATCGTTGTAATCTTCTCACCGCGCGCAGCCACATGAACTGCCTCTGCCGTCCCAATCGCCGCTAGGTCTCCGTCGCCTTGATAAGTGAAGACGACAAGCTCCGGACGAACCCTCTTGCACCCTGTGGCAATTGCAGGCGCACGACCATGAGCAGCCTCGTATGCGTCAATGTCAAAGTAGTTGTAAAGAAGAACTGCACAGCCCACGGGAGCAACCACAGCGGTCTTCTCGCGGATGCCAAGCTCGTCTATTACTTCTGCGACCAGTCGATGAATTATCCCGTGCCCGCATCCCGGACAATAATGGGTTGGCACCGGAAGAAGGGATTTCGGCCTATCAGAGACCAATTCCATCACCATCTTATCTAGCCCTCCCTGCAATTTTCTCAACCTCAGCAACTATTTCATCATAGCTAGGCACGATGCCGCCTACTCTGCTGTAGAAGTGCACGTTGGTCTTGCCGCAAACGGCAAGCTTGACGTCCTCCAGCATTTGGCCTAGACTCATTTCGACCACCAGAATATTCTTGATCTTTTCCGCGGTTTGGGCAAAAGCTTGGGCTGGAAAAGGGTAAAGCGAAATCGGTCTCAAGAGCCCAACCTTCAAACCCTCTTCACGAAGAATTTTGATGGCGGTCTTCGTGATCCGCGCCACCGTACCGTAAGCAGCTATTATTACATCGGCATCTTCAGTCATGTAGGATTCGAAACGGACCTCGTTCTTGACAGCTTCGCTCATCTTGTGGGCAATGTCAAGGTTTCGTTTTTCAAGAACTATAGGATTCAAGTGGAGGGTTTTGATGATGTGTCTGGGTCTGCCTTTAGCTCCGGTGATCGCCCAGTCCTTTTCAGTCACAGAAGGCTTCTCAGAAGGCTTGAACTCTACAGGTTCCATCATCTGGCCGATGTTGCCGTCTCCCAGAATCATAACGGGGTTCCGGTACTTGTCGGCAAGATCGAAAGCAAGCATGGTGAGGTTCACAGCTTCTTGTGCTGTGGATGGCGCAAGAACTATCAGGTGATAGTCGCCGTGACCACCACCTTTTGTGGCTTGGAAGTAGTCAGACTGCGAGGGCGCAATTCCGCCGAGACCGGGCCCGCCTCGCATCATGTTCACTATGACGCAAGGAAGCTCGGCAGCCGCGATGTAAGAGATTCCTTCCTGCATGAGGCTAATCCCGGGACTGGAAGAGGATGTCATGACCCTGGCTCCTGCACCTGAGGCCCCGAACACCATGTAGATGGCGGATAATTCGCTCTCTGCTTGAATGAAACAACCTCCAACCTGCGGAAGCCTCCAAGACATCCGCTCACCAATCTCGTTCTGGGGCGTTATAGGGTAGCCGAAATAGAATCTGCATCCCGCCTGAATGGCAGCTTCGGCTATTGCGTCGTTTCCAGACATGAACTCTTTCTTCGACACTTCTACTTCACACCTATCTTCTTCTCTCTGTAAACCTGAATCGCAGCGTCCGGACAAACCAGAGCGCACATACCGCAACCCGTACACTTGCCTTCAGGATCGACAAGCTCAGCTGGATGGTAACTCGTTTCACTAACGTGCTTTGCAGTTTGAAGAAGCCGCTGAGGACAAGCATTAATGCAGAGCTCACAACCCTTACAGAATTTCTCGTTCACCACGACTTTCCCCATTTCCACCCTCCATCAATAGTTACCAGACTTGACCGGGAACCCTTCTAGGTCGCACTCAACCAGGAGCCTCAAGCTTCACTTTTGCTCCAAGGAGCAGTCAGAAAGTTCTGCCATATTAGCGTTAGGCTAGACAGACAGCAGAACTAACATCAGAAACAAGCCGCTAAGCGTGAAAATCGATGGAGCAAGTATCTTTGCCTTGTGGATAGCTCTATCCGTGAGCAGACATAGAGTTTCTAGCTGCTTTGCCCCGATGACCTTGACCTTGGGAACGACTATCTTGCGGCAATCTATATTTTTGACAGGTTCCAGATTGGCCAAAGCGGCAAGTGCAGCTTTTTTGATATAGTTAATCAGTTTTTCGTTATCCATGGCTTCGCCTACGGGGTGATACCCGCGTTCACCCAGTATCACAGCATTCACCGCATGAGTATCTGTTGTGAAAATCTCACACTCATTAAAACCGACAGAATGCAAGGCAGACAGAACACGTTCACGCAATCCAGACACCATGTTATTGCCATCAATAACCACGTAAGCAGTCTTCTGTTCACCGACCTGAATCACGACGGCAGTGATACCTCCGGGTCCCATACCGTCACTTAGAGTGAATTCTTTTGGAAAGACTGTTGCGCCGCCAATGCCGAATGGCAGTCGTCCAAGTGAAGATGCCTTCTCTAGACAGGAAGATGCCACCATCTGTAGCGAGTCCAAGGCTTTTTGCATGTCTGAAATTCCGTTTATGCTGTTGTGGGCATTGACAACTGCGGAACAAGCTAGGCCTTGCTTTTCGGCTTCTTGCTGAACGAAAAGCCCTAACTCCTTCGGAAAATCCTCAGTAGTCTCAGGCGCAAGCGTGAAAGAAATGAACACAAGATTACCGAAAACTTGACAGCAAGCTGTAGCCGTTCCATTGCTAACAGAGACGAAGGGCGACGCCTTTGCTTCTAAAGACTCGGCATTCTTGGAATGAATGATGCTGTCAATTATCTTTTGGTTCTGAGTTTGCGATGCTAGATCAAGTTCGTGACCGAAAAGGCCATGTGGAACGCAGACAGCGCAGCCCAGTTTCTTTTCCAATGTATTCTTGATCATCGAAGGCAGGATGCTGCTTCCGATGTTTTTGAATGGGCCTGGGTGAACTGAAGGAACGACTATCATTGCTTTGGGTTGCGAAGAGATGAACTTCATCAATGAAACTTCGACATCTTGCTCTTCGCCCAGCTTCTCGAGAAGCTCCTCAAAAGGAGCATTCAAATCCAACACCCAATTAAGCAGAAAAGCCTTCAAAAGAGAGAAGGACGGAACACCAAGTGCCTGTTTGCCTATCCGGTTGAGGAGAGATATGAAACAGAAACTCGAAAGCAATGCCACGACTACTGAAAAAGCGAAGAATAGGCCCATCTGCACGGTTGGTGGAAAGCCCATTCTAGTCCAAAGAGCTAAGAACGGAACCGCGCAAGAGAGCGGTTGAAGAAATGCTGCTGTAAGAACACGCTTGTAACTCATACGGGATGTAGTAGTAAACACGATCAACCGCAAGATCAGCACTGCTGAAAACCCAAGAAGACAGAGCCTGATCCACCACAACAAGCCAGATGTTGCGGCGGCCATAGTGCCTACAAGGCCAAAGCACAACCATAGGACCATGCAAATGAGTGAAATCGCTGCGGTTCTTCTGAAGCTGAAAATGGGATCTCTTCTCAAAAGTAGCATGCTTACCACGTAGTCCAAGATGAAATTCACAAGAAACAGCGAAAAGCCTAAGAACAATGCATCAAGCAACCCATCAGGATACCCAAAAAGGCCGATTGTTGACAGAAAGCTTCCTCCAAAGCAGACTAGGGCCATGAGCAGAATCACTCGTCTGTAGGATGGAAGTTTGAAAAGCGATGAATAGTGTTTGACTGCGTTGTCCATTGAAGCATTGAGCGAATTATCAGTCACAAGCACATCCTCTCGAGCGAAGCTTCTATGAGAGCAAATCAACCATATTAAAGTGTTGCGAATCTACGAACCGCATCGACAAGAGCATTCAGATATCGCTCAAGGAGGACGAATGAAAGCAGGGTCAATGGAAAGTGACATATAACTTAATAAGAGTGAATGTTTTATCTCTAAATGCCTGTTCTGAAGGTTTTGTCAAATCTATGCCAGATCAAGACGTTCCCCCCACAATCTTCCACATGCTTGAAAGAAATCTAGGCAAAAAGATACGTGTCATCTTGGATCCTGCCTACGGTTTTGAGGGAACATTAGCAGCCATGACCAGCGAACCGTCAGGAATATGGCTTTCAGACGCTGAAGCCATCATACTCAGAGCTACAATCGCTCAACCTATTCCAACAGTCGCAAGTAGAGAAGAAAGAAGTGAGATATTCATCCACTTGAACTCTGTACAAAGAATAGAAGTACTGCACCCACCAGCGCGCCGCTAAAGAGCTTTTACTTGAAAAAGGCTTGCGCCAAGATACAAATCACTATTAAGCCTATTGCTGCAACTACCAATACTTCTGGCCTCACCTTGACTCCCTCAGTCTCCTCCTCGAAGAACCTGAGAAGTCCTGCACTTGCAGCAGGCATTGGTGACTTGCTTTCTTTTTTCTTCTTACTCATCGCAGACCCCACTGATCTTCTGCACTGAAGTTGTACCTTCATCTCCATTATTAATGTTACGTTGCCCCAAAAGAGTTTTTAGTTTTGACCGAATGATAATGTGATATGCAAAAGGTGTCTGCTGTGCCATCGTACCGAGACGAATATGATCATGTCTTTAGCCTTCTGGAACAACATCACAAATGGTTCCAAGAAAGCATCCCACTTATAGCAAGCGAAAACATTCCAAGCCCTGCCGTTCGCGAGACTCTTGTGACGGATTTTGGAAACCGTTACGCTGAAGGATGGCCTGGGGAACGAGTCTATGCCGGATGCCGCTTCATAGACCAAGTAGAGTTCAAATGCATCGAACTCATGAAGAGACTCTTCAGCGCAGAATTTGTCGATGTCAGGCCAATCTCTGGCGTCGTGGCAAACTTGGCCGTGTATACAGCTTTCACTGAACCCGGCGACACATTGCTGGCACTCTCCATACCCTGCGGCGGCCATATCACCTCAGGTAAGAAGGAACTCGGAGGCACGGCAGGCGCAGTGAAAGGACTAGTCGTTGAGTACTTGCCTCTCGATTACAAGGAATTGAATATTGATGTAGAAAAAGCAAAGAACAAGATTCAAGAGCTTGCCGCAAAGGGCAAACCGCCAAAATTCGTAATGTTTGGCGCCAGCGTTTTCCCTTTTCCGCATCCAGTGAAAGAGCTCGTTGAGGCTGTTCACTCAGTCAACGCAACTGTTGGATACGACGCCGCCCATGTAGCAGGATTGATTGCAGGTGGGCAATTTCAGGACCCGCTAAGAGAAGGCGCTGATGTTGTAAGCCTGAGCACGCATAAGACGTTTTTTGGACCTCAGCATGGCGGAATCGTGTCATGGGAAAAGAACGCTGAGAAGTTGAAGAAGGCAACCTTTCCGGGAATGGTCAGCAACCACCATCTGAACGCAGTTGCTGGTTTAACGATTGCTTGTGCTGAGATGCTCGAGTTTGGCAAGGAATATGCAGGTCAAGTGGTGAGGAATGCGAAGGCTCTTGCCCAAGCGCTTTATGAGAAGGGTTTCAATGTATTGGCTGAGCATAAGGGTTTCACTCAGTCTCATGTGATCTTGATAGACATAACCAAGCACGGCGATGGCGGCACTATTGAAGAAACCTTGGAGAAGGCAAACGTGATCATCAACAGAAACTTGCTACCGTGGGACATCAAGGAAGGCAGGCATTTCATGCACCCGGGCGGCATAAGGATGGGCGTTTCAGAAGTCACCAGAATAGGAATGAAAGAATCCGAAATGGGCACGATAGCAGAGTTCATCAAACGAGTGATTATCGACAAAGAACCAGTAGAGAAAGTGGGAGCGGATGTGGCGGAATTCCGCAAGGAATATCAGAAAGTGCAATACTGCTTCGAGAACACAACAGAAGCTTACAAGTACATAAGAATCCGCTAGAAGCGAGGACACTTGAAGGCTCTGGGAATAGCATTCAGCGCAAGGAAAAGAGGCAACTGCCTAAGCTCTATAGAATACGTTTTAGCAGAGTTGAAAAAGCAAAGATTCGAAACTGAAGCCATCAACATTTATGATTGTGCGATCAAACCATGCAGCCACTGCAACTACGAATGCTTCGCCGAAAGCCTGAGAGGCAAAGACGAAGAATGCCCAATCCAAGACAACGTTCCTGAGATTTATAGGAAAATGAAAGAAGCCGACATGATCGTTCTGGCAGTCCCAACATACGGTGGTAAAACCGCGAGCTTGTACAATGCTTTCACCGAAAGAGCACAAGGAATCATCAAGAATTATGAAGAGTTCAAAAGAGACGTGTTAGGCAAGGTTTTTGCGTTGATAGTTATAGGAAACGTTCCTGCCGGTGGCGACCTCGCTTACCACACGGTAGTTCTGGACAACCGGGACTGCAGGCACCCACCGACCTCGCTGTTGCTTCAAGCCGCCGACTATGGCCAGAGTTCGATAGGTGGAACCCTGATCACGAACGAAAGAGTTAGAGAACGCTTAGACAGTCTAGCGAAGTCGATGCTCAGGCAATGGAAGGGCAAGCATTGACTTGACTTGTCAAAAGTTGAATTCGCACTCATGGATTTTGATCCCGGACTTCCATAAGCTATCAGAGAAATCCATAAACATGTCAATGTGCCCTAGATTTCTGAAACCTAGCTTATGCAGGAACCCTATAGTCTTCATATTCCGAGCCACAGGCTTCACATCCAAGAACCTAACCTTCCTTCTTTGGGCTTCCGATATAGCCGTTTGCACAAGTCTTGTTCCCACTCCTTGACCGCGACAGTTCTTGCTGACAATGAGAGGCTCAATTTCAGCCTCACTCCCTTCAACAATCAACCCGACAAACCCAACAACCTTACTGCCATGAACCGCAACCCAAAGTTGGTCAGGCCCAACCTTGTTCAAATGGTTGTCAAAGTAGTCTTCCGGATGCTCTCCGCCAATGCGTGGGTCTTGGTAAATTTCACGGTGCCATTCAGTCAGTTCTCTCCATAGCGCTCTGCATGTTTCTCTATCATCAGTTTGGTACTTTCGTAAAACAAGTGTTGAAGCCATCTCTCAACCACAGAGCCAATTATCTCAGCCAACTATCTTAAAGCGTTGTTGACTTGGTTTTCGCTTGGCCAAACCCTGAGAAAACCCATTTTTAAGTAGCTGCAGCATATTCTCAAGAGGCAAGGGTGAGAAGATCGTGTATATACACGAGTTCCAAGAAATGATGCGTCGTTTGTACTTCCACCGTGATTCTGAGCGTGGCCTGTCAGGAACTTACGATTGGCTCAAGGAAGAAGTGGAAGAGCTAGGCGAAGCGCTGAGAGGTAATGACAAAGAAGCACTTGGAAAAGAGTTCGCAGATGTCACAGCATGGTTAGCTTCTCTTGCGAATGTTGCGGGTGTGGACTTGGAGAAAGCTGCGCTGGATAAGTATGACAACAGATGCCCAAAGTGTAGATATTCACCGTGTCAATGCACCTTCTAAACTGAGTTCGACAGACGTTTCTGTCCTGCCCCGGTCAAAGTCCAGACATGCGGCTTGCCGTCCTTTCGCACGACTATTCCTTCTTTCTGCAGAAGCCTTAAGTGATGCGTCACAACGCCATAGTGCAACTCAGCCTCTCTTCCGATGCTCTTGGCTTCAGCAGAACTCCTCTCTAAAACGGTTAGTATCTGGGTTCGGACTTTCAATCCCCGTTTGATGTTCTTTATGCTTGATAAGTGAGCATTGGGGTGGTAGATTTCTCTGACCATTTCAACCAGTGGGTATTACGTTGTCTGCATAGAAAAGTTTTCTTCAGGCAAAGTCCGTCAGACTGATTTGTTTTGGTTTTTTGGTTTCAAACATGGCGCTGATCTCCTCTCTCACTAACTGAATCCTCTGGGCATAGTAGCTAGGCAATCCATATTTCTGAATCAAATGCTCCGCTGCATCCAGGTACTTTTCTATGCTGCCTCGATAGACGGTTAGGGTCAGTGTTCCGCCACAGATGGAACATTTCCCTTTAAGGGGCAAGCGTCGGTAGCGTTTGTTGCATGATTTGCATCTGAAGCTTTGAGTGGAGAAAGCCCTAAGGTTTCCAGCTATGTCGCGCATGAAGTGTTTCGTCAGAACCTTCATAGCCACCTTCTTTGCGTCAACAGCCTCGATCTTTTCAGCCAACTCAAGCTGACTGTTCAGCTTGTCAACCATTGTCTTGAACAGTTTGTAGGAGCTTTCAGGATTTCCCATATTGACATTTGAAACTGGCGTGGTGAAGCTGAAGCCCTCAAACTGTCCTGCTGTACCAAGTCTATAGTCAATCAGATCGATAAGCGGACTGACCTGTCTCGAATCAACCCTTTCCAGAGTCTTCTCATAAAACTCGAGAGGATACGCTCCAGCAACGTCAAAGTAATGCGCTTGTCTCTGAACCTCCTTCGTTATGACGACTGGAATCAGAAGCATAGGCGCATCCATTATCCCTCCTATTTGCGCTGGAAGATACTCCCGCGAAAAGTTGACCAAAGTATCCAAGGCAAGCATCACAGTGTCCTCATCACCGTCACAGTCTCTGCGTTTCGCTGAATGCCAAACCGGATGCGCATAACAGATGCTCAGGTCCGTGAAGCCGACAACGCGCCCCAGAATACCAGCGCAGGTGTGAGGGGCCAAGCCAACCACAAGTTGACCAACGATGTCTTCCACACGTCTCACGTTGTAGTACGGCTGAAGCCCGTATGTTTTCGTTAGCAGTTCGTCCATGAAATCTGCAATGTGCATAAGGTATTCTGCACCTTTCGTAGGGATTATGATGTCTTGGAGTTTCAGTTCGCATACTTGGTTTGGATCAGTCAGCGGTGATCCGTCTGTGGCATGAGTATACCCTAGCTCTCGCAGTTTCTCAACTGAGGCTCCTACCTCGGAAGGCTTAAAATGGGTCAAAGGTGCGTTTGTGGCGTCAAAACGTATGGTTCCGTCCTTGTACACTGATAAGTCATGTCTAGCTCGCAGAATCCCCTTTTCAATCACCTCGGGAGTTTTCGTCTCATTAGTCAGGCCTTTGACGCCTTTCAGAAGCTTCGGAATGGAAACGCCCAAAAGGCTACTTGCGGTTTCAAGCGACTCTCTGAAGTTGACCACTTGCCTCTGATAAGCGACGGCCTTTGTGTTGCAGGATGGGCACTGCTTGTCTTTCAGGCTTTTTCCACAACGCGGACAACTTTTGTCTAAAACCGTTTCACAACCGCATGAAGGACATTTGACTCTGAACGTGAAGGTTTTGCAGTTCGGACACTTACGTTTGACAACCTCAAGAAAGGATGGCTCTCGTTTCGCCGCTTCGACCAGATCTCTGTGAGAACCGCCGACTAGACCAACAGGAAAAAGAACGTGAATGAGTGGTTTCATCTCGCGTCTTTTTGCCTTTTCAGGTCTTCCCATTCTCGCGCCAACGAAGGTTGGAGCCTTATCCCTCACCGACACTCCACAAATCGAGCAGACCGCGTCCAAAGGAGACTTGGCAGAAGAGAGATCAACTTCACAGGAAGCGCCACGCCCCAGACAAGAGGCAAACGCACGTGCGTCGTCACCTTCAATTGTGATCTTGTTATCTGAGACCCTGTGAGGCAACCATAATGTTTCTAACGCTTTCTTTACATTAGCCTCGATTTCGCCCACGACCCTGAAAACGGCCTCGTCCTCGCGTGTGATCTCAGAGTTAAGAAGCCACCGTTCCAGCTGCTTGATCTCTTCAGTCGAAGACAAGTTTGAACAAGGAAACGTGAAGGAGGGATGTAAAGGAATGCCCAGCATGCGTGACAGCGCTATGGCTTCCTTGAAGTTCGGCTTGTCGTCATAGGGCTTTTCAACAACAGCCTTCAGCCTTGCCAGTGGAACGGCAGTGATTTCTGCGGCTCTTTCGAGTTCTCCATTGAACTTTTCCATGAGAGCCCGTCGCAGGTCTTCAACCCACCACTCTTCAACATACCCTGAAGGTGCAAGGCTTTTGCTATTGTACAGGAAATCCCCAAAACTGATCAGAATATCTCCTAGAAACAGGATTCTACTAATCTGGTCCTTAATGCCACTAAAGCTCTCAACTGACACCCTGACAACCGAACCATTCTTCAATCGAACAACTGGAGGCTCCAGAGAATCAACAGGAACCGCAACGCCACCCTTTCCTGGAAGCTCCAAACGCATCTGTGTTCCCCCAGCCAGAAACCCCTGCAACACAAGCATGGTCGCAGGATGAACCCCCACAGCAGCCAAGCCCGTATTCCGAGCCCTACCATACCTCAGGCGGAAGCCCCCACGTCTGGATGGAAAACCGAAAACTGGACGGCCCGCAATGACGTCATCCATGAAGCTGCCTGATTTCTTCTCCGACTTCTTATGGAACTCTCTAAGCCAATCCCAACCTTGAATGCCAAGCTTCTCAATAATGGCCAAGACTTTGGGCGCTCTTCCAACAATACCATCATTGACAACCCTTAGCGCTCCGCCTCTCACACGGTTGGTTTCTATTCGTGGAAGATTCCTGAAAGAAGAAACCTCGAACGGATCAGACTCGGTTCCCGTAACCTCCACAGGAATCCATTGAAACGCCTTCCGCAACTCCTCATCAGAAACGTGATATTGAAAACGAGTCACAACATGCTGGTAAAGCCTAATCTCCTCAATGAACCGCGAAATCTCATCTTCTGCAGGCTTGTAGCGATCAAGCCCGAGCAAACGCCGCACAAAATCGCCTATTACCAACGTCAAGGCTTGGTCTGTACCGCCTGCAGCTCTCATGGGTCCTGCGAAATAGATGGCTAAGTAACGTGTCCGATCATTGTTCGACTTGATTATTACCTTCGCAACGCCTTGAAGTGGCGCAGCGGTAAGCCCTTCCGTTAGAATCGCAAGGGCGGTGCGAATGGACTGTTCGGCAGCAGCCTCAGGCTCCAAGTGTCCGAATCTGCCATAAACGATCTGCTCGGCCACCTTGAAAGCTAATTCCTCTCTTGGAAGCTTCGAGCTTAACTCTCTTATGCTTTCGGCAACGCCTTTCGGTCCCACGAGCCCCTCAACCAGATCCGCCAAGTCTTTGGCAATTCTGCATTCAGTCTTCAAGGAGGGGTCTAAACCTTTCTCCCGCGCCTTATCGCTGATCTCATATAGTAAGCTAAGCCTTCTCTCCAGATCCGCTACGTAACGTTGATAGGACTCGCTCATCTGACCGTCCAAGCTGAAGCTCCCCCTCCGGCTCCTTCTGTGTTAGAGATTGCTTATTTCCATTCTTTGACACGAATAAGTCAAAAAACTTACGACCCCGCGGCCGTTTTCCATGCGTTTTCCACAGAAAGGAGCGTCAGTGGTTTTCTCAGCAGAGTCTTGTTACCTTTTACGCCCTAAAACGTTTTATGCCTTGAACGATCTCCGAGACTCTTTGTCTAACTCCGCTTTGTTCAACAAGGTTGCCAGTCACAATAATGTCCGCCCCGGCAGCCGAAGCCTCCAGCGCTTGTTCCCTCGTTCTTATTCCTCCCCCAACTATGAGGGGAACATCAATGTAGTGTTTAACAGCGCGGATCATCTCTTTTGGAACGGGTTTCTTAGCGCCTGATCCACCTTCTAAGTATACGAAGCGCATACCCAGATATTCGCCTGCTAGAGCGTGTGCTGCTGCAAGTTCAGGTTTTTCGTAGGGAACAGGTATTGCTTTTCCGACCACGCCCGCGGTGCCGCCTTCTCCGACGATTATGTATCCTAGTGGAAGGGGCTCTAAGCGGTACTTCTTGACAAGCGGAGCACCCAAGACTTGGGCGCCAATTAGAAAGTAGGGATCAACCGAATTCAGCAGTGACATGAACCATATGGCGTCGGCATAACGCGTTATGCCGGACACATTGTTCGGGAACAGAATGACTGGGAGTTTGACAGTGCGCTTCACGGCCCTCACAACGCTGTCGAGGTGTGTTCCGGACACGAAAGTTGATCCTCCGATCATTATGGCTGAGGTTTCGCTTGCTTTTGCTTTGCTTGCGATTCTGGAGGCCTGTGGGGGTGTCACTTCTTCGGGATCAATGAGTGTAATGTGGATAGTTTTCTGTTGTTCGATCTTTTCAAGCAAATACTGCTCAATAGGACCTATCATGGAAGCCATGTCTTGCTATGCACCTTTGATCGTTGCCACGGAAGGCCTGCGAGCGCTTCCGTAAACCTTATCGGTGAACATACAGTAAACGTCAACTTCGCCTTGTGCAGGCTTGACTGAGAACTCGTCCTTTATGCCGCAACTTCCGCAACCTACAAGGGCTCTGCCTTGATCGCGAAGAATCTCAACTCTTATGGTTTCTTTTCCGCATCTGGGACAAGAGAAGAGTTTAGGCAAGTGTTTCTTAGGAATGCGAACAACTTTCCTTCTTCTTCGCCCCATAGCCAGATCCTTCTAATACGTTAGAGCATCCCTTCTCACATATTTGTGTTGCCCTTAAATACTTCCTTTCGAACATAGAAAAAGGAGCATGTGACCTCTTGGAACTAACGTCATCCGTTCTTTATCTAGACTGCTGCGAAGTTGCGGCAAGAATAGAACGGTTCATCAAAGACTATGTTGAGAAGTCAGGGGCAAAGGGCATTGTTGTATCTCTGTCAGGAGGACTTGACAGTTGCACGGTAGCAGCACTCTCGGCTTTGGCCATAGGAGGAAACAAGGTCCTAGGACTCATGTTGCCTGAAGAAGAGGCGCAAGGCATCAAGGACATTGATCACTCAAGGCTCGTGGCCAAGAAGCTCGGCTTCAAAACCGAGAAGGTTGACATCACGCCAACCTTGGAAGCCTTCTACGAATCAATTCCCATCTTCAACAGCGCAGACAAACTCTGCAAAGGCAACGTGAAAGCACGGACAAGAATGGTTTACACCTATTACTATGCCAACAGACTGAATAGACTCGTTTGTGGAAGCTCGGACAAATCGGAAACAATGCTGGGGTATTTCACAAAATGGGGAGACGTTGCCGCAGACATATCACCCCTGATGGACTTATACAAGACTCAAGTTCGGGAACTTGCTCGAGACATTGGCATCCCCAAATCTATAATTGCAAAGCCGTCCTCGCCAGCTTTGTGGCCTGGGCAGACTGCGGAGAATGAACTTGGTGTGAAGTATGAACAACTCGACCTCATTCTTTATGGTTTGGAGCATTTCATGAAACCAAAGGAGATTGCGGAACAGTTGAAGGTTAAGAGAGAACTGATTGAAAGTGTAAAGCGCAGATGGCTTTCAATGGAACATAAGAGAAGAATGTTGCTGACGGTCAAGCTTGGATACAGAACAGTGGGAACGGACTTCAGGTTGGCTCGCAACCTCTAACAACGTCGCAAGAGGAATAGGTATGAAGGAAAGTTTCAAAATAGCTTTGGCACAAATAAGCTGCAAACGTGGTGACAAGGCAGCAAACCTCAAGAAGATCGAGAAAACCGCGACAGCCGCTAAGAAGCAAGGAGCAGACCTCGTAATCTTCCCCGAACTCTCCGTGACAGGATACACTGTCAGGGACCAACTCTACGAACTTGCAGAAACAATCCCCGGATCGTCAACCAATACAATCACAAACGTTGCACAGAAAGCCAGAATCCACATAGTCTTTGGTATGCCAGAGCTGAGCGACAAAACCCAGGCGACAATCTACAACACTGCAGTTCTGGTTGGACCGCATGGCCTAATCGGCAAATACCGTAAGATGTACCTCGCGACACACAGTGTCTTTGAAGAAAAGCGATACTTCCGCTCAGGATACGAAGCCACAGCATTCGACACAGATATTGGAAAGATAGGTCTAATCATTTGCTACGACATTTTCTTCCCAGAAGTGAGCAGGTTGACCCGCTTGAAAGGAGCCCAACTCATAGTTTGCATCTCGGCTTCCCCAGCTGTTCGACGGTCATTCTTTGAAACTTTGACCGTTGCAAGAGCAATTGAGAACACAGCTTTCTTGGCTTACGTGAACTTGGTGGGCATAGAGGACGGCTTGCAGTTCTGGGGTGGAAGCAGACTCATCGGACCGCAAGGAAAGATGCTTGCAAAGGCAAAGTATGATGAAGAAGACGTTGTTATTGGCCAAGTCGATTACGCTGATATCAGGCCTGTCGAAACATTTGTTCCTACACTGCGGGACTTACGGCCAGAGCTTTTTGATAAGCTCAAGGAAAGCGCAGAGAAACTGTAGGCTGACTATTTTATCTTCTTGACGACCTTCTCTATACGGTCCATTGCCTTTTCCAATTGCTCATATGCGGCAGCATAAGAGATTCTAATATAGCCTTCTCCATAGTTACCGAAAGCAGAGCCCGGAACCGTTACTACGCCAGCCTCCTTGACGAGAAACTCGGCGAACTCCTCTGAGGACTTGTCAAATCCTCTGATGTTCGGAAAAACGTAGAAGGCACCCTTCGGAAGCGCACATCTGAAAGGAGGCATCGCGCTAAGCCGCTTATGAACAAGGCGTCGACGTCTGTCGAACTCCAGAACCATACCTTCGACAAGTTCCTGTGGGCCCCGTAACGCGGCCAACCCCATATACTGTGAAGGACTGTCAACTGAAGCAACCGTGTATTGATGAACTAGCCATAGTGGGGCAAGAAGCTCCTTAGGGCCGTAAACATATCCGACCCTTAGACCTGTCATCGCATAAGTCTTCGAGAAGGAGTTAACTATCAAAGTGCGTTCACGCATCCCTGGAAACGTCGCAAGATTATAGTGTTTGGCGCCATCGTAGACCATCTTTTCATACACCTCGTCACAGATCACAAGCAAATCACGCTCGACAGCAATCTTCGTCAATGCTGCCGCTTCATCATAAGAAAGAACGGCACCGGTCGGATTACTTGGGAAGTTAAGAATAATCACACGTGACTTGTCCGTAACAAGTGACATCACATCGCCGGCCGACGGCCTAAAATCGTTCTTTTCAAGCAAAGGGACAGACACGGGAACAGCCCCAGCCAGTGTCACACATGGTTCGTAAAGTACAAATCCAGGATTCGGAATCAGCACTTCATCACCAGGATTCACCAAACCCATCAACGCCAGAAAGATTGCCTCGGTCCCACCTACAGTAATCAAGATCTCTGAATCAGGATCATAGTTGAGTCCATAATCGCGGTAGGCCTTTTGGGCAAGCGCCTCGCGGAGTTCAGGGATACCGTTGGTTGGGGCATAGTGCGTCTTACCATTTCGTGTAGCTTGGCAACCAGCGTCTACAACGTGTTGCGGAGGCGAAAAGTCGGGCTCCCCCACGCTCAAATTTATCGAATTCCGCATTTCACTGGCCAAAGCGAAAAACCGGCGTATTCCTGACGGCTTTATGTGTTTAAGGCGTTCCGCGGGTTTGAAACGTGAAGCCAAGGCATGCTCCTCAGTAGCAATAACCCCGCTCGGAATAAAATGTTTGTGTTCTAGAATCTGTCCTATAAAACACGGAACTGCGATAGTTTTAAGAGCGAAGCCTGTATACAAAGTCGTATTCATTACGTATAACGCCTGAGGAGAGAGATTTGAAGCTGAAAGAGGGCCTTCAACCGTGGCTAATGAGCTCACTGAACGACCCCATTACAAAAATTCTGGCCAAAAACAGCCACTTAACCACAACGCAGCTAGAAACACTCTTGATCGACATTTTGTCCGACAATATAGCTGGCAAAACGCTGAAATACGACGAAAAGGCCTCCTTGAGACTAACTAAGGCGAAAATAACCCGCGGCGCCTTTAACAGGACAGCCAGACAGGCAAAAGAGAACGTCATAAAATCCATCTATACAGTATTGCTCCTAGGGTACTTGGGAATCTTCGAAAGCACGGTTCTGGACCCCTACCTAGAAATAGCGCACAAATTGCGGGACTATCTGGAGGCCTACAAAAGCATCCCGAACACGAGCGACAAACTGGAAGAGCATCTAAAAGTCATAGAAATGATAAGAGAAGAGCTTGAAACGAGCCTAGAACAGCTCTCAAATCCATCAGAAGGCCTTTCGTGACGTCACAAGTCACATAAGAAGTGATGTCGTTTCAGGCACTTGTGATGCAATCAAACGAGCAGCCGTAAACAAGTCTGGTTTCTGTGATAGAGCCTAAAATGAGGTGGTCAGGAGGTACTAAATCGCCCAAGTACCGCATGGTCTTTGGCGTCTTGGCTGTGACGTGTGATGTCATGGAACCATCAACTCATGGTAAGAACCATAAATCTTAAATGCTGTCATGGTAGAAGTGTGATGTGTGATGCAACACGATAAAATCACACATGATCACATGTGAATCACAGAGAGGGCGAACTTGCCAGAGATCTTGCTTATCCTTGCGGCAGCAATACTTGCTGTAACGGCAGGCATCTTGGTCAGGCATCTGCGAGAACTTCGCAAGGCTCAGAAGGCGTACCAAAAAGCTAGAGAAGCGGTTGAAGATATTGTCTTGAGTTTCAATAGACAGTTCAAACGTGCGGCGGAACGCTTAGAACTCGTTGCGTACAAGGTTGAGGCTAACACTTCGCGTAGTAATAGGGCTGTAAGTAAAGCGGAAGAGGTTGAGAAGCAACTTCACGCGTTAGGTGAAAGATTTGGCTCTGCCTTAGAGGACAAGAACAAAGTAGCAGCGAGAATTGATGAAGTTGACCAACGAGTACGTGATATCGTCACATCACAGGAAGCGTTTACTACGAGAATCTTGAGCCTAGAAGAACAGGCGAAGAAGCTTTCAGTGATTCCTGAGCCAAATGTTGAAGCAGTCATCCCCATAAAGAGAGATAAAGCGTTAGCTCCGTTGACGGGAACTGAGTTAGCGGCACTTGAGATGTTGGCTGCTGAGGGGCCTAAGACAGCGCCTGAGATTAAGTGGCGGATAAGACTTAGCAGGGAACATACAGCACGGTTGATGAAGAAGCTTTACGAAGAGGGATACTTGGAAAGAGACCCGAGCAAGATTCCGTTTAAGTATAGCGTTAAGAAAGAGATGGAGAGACTGCTTAAGAAACCTGAAGGCCAAGCAACGTAGCCTATTGTGGAGCACTGACTCATTGATACTGAGCTATTTCAGGCGCTTCTCCATACTTGAGAGCCCTGTGATTCTGGAAGCCTATAATCCACTTCCCCTCTTCTCTCAACCCCACCCCTATTGGCATTTTGCTTGAAAAAGAGCTTGAACGCGATGCTGTTCTCAAGACGTCTGTTGTTTGATGATTGCTTGCGAGATTTCTGGAGCCGTTTTGTACTTAAAGCTATTAAATGCTCCCGACTTCAACACTGTTCCTTTTCCTGTCATCCTTGCAAGGTAGGTTGCAACGGTGCTTAAGCTGATGGGCTCCTTGAACTCCTGTTCATAGACGGACTGGACCTCTCTTGAAGAGAACCAGACGACCGGAAAGTGTTTCTGAACCACACTACGAACCTTGTCATACTTAGATCGCTCAGCACTGGCAACAGTGTCACCAACGGTTGGGCTGTTTCCGCCACTTGGCATACCGCCAAGCAACTCGACCAAATCCAGAAGTCGTAGAGCCTTGTCTCTAGTCACTTGTCCCTCGAAGCTTATCGAGTATCGATTCCCCTCAGTATCTGATAGCTCAACGCGAATTTTCTTGGCAGGCATTGACGTTGCGCACCTTAAGGCGGTCTTCACAACTTTACACTTCACATGTTATAGGTATTACGGTGAAAACAGCAGCAGTAAAAAAGGAGAAGGAAGCCAGAACGGCGAAAAGTGGCGAGGATTGAGGTTTTAATGACATTACAGGCTTCACAGGGTTGCCCAGCCGTATTTGGAAAGAGGAAAAGCCGCAAGTCTGTAGTTCCAATAGAAGCCTAGGGGTGCACATTTCACAGAAACGAAACACGAACAGGGCAATAAAGGTAAAAAGAAGGAAGCGAAAGAAACGTTTCGCAGTTAACTTCACAAGGACTTCACAAAGTGTGAAGGAAAGATGCTGTCGACTTCACATACATTAGAGCCTTCGGCGAAATCTGGTCTGAGAAAAATTTCACTAGGAGTTTCCAAAACACACCAAAAAGCAGGCAAGGGCATGAGAAGTACATACCCATTACCGTTCGAGCACCGGCACCCCTTGACTTCCATTGGAAACTCTTGCGAAGTAGAAAGACTGCTGTTTACTCTGCATAAAGATTTCCTGTTTTCATCTAAAAACTTTAACTGATGTATTTTAAATCACGAAATCACTACTTACCGTACAGGGTATATCTCTTCATTAGGAAGAGATCCACATTATTTTGCAAACTAATACAGGATCTGCACAGGAAAGACAGGGGTGTGTGGGCATGACCATTAACCCCAGTATTTCATATGGTGAATCTGGCTCGGTTTTACGCTTCTTGTGCGGCTGATTTAGTTTTCTGTACGGCAGGTCTTATCTTTTCCACGAGAAGTAGGGGTGTTGCTTCTGAAAGAGAGAGTGAGGACTTTGGATAACTCAAACATACTCGACGATGTATTCGATAAATGCGTCAGCAACACGAGAATTTTCAAGGATCGAGAAGTGTTGAGGCATGATTATCTGCCCGGTAGGCTACCTCACCGTGAGGAACAGATCAGAGAACTTGGCGAAACCGTGGCACCGGTTCTGAAGGGGGCGAGAAGCTCTAACATTTTCATATATGGAAATACTGGCACGGGGAAGACAGCGGTGGCAAAATATGTCCTGAGCCACTTAGAAGCCAAGGCCAAGGAGTTCAACGCACCAGTGAGGTTCTGTTACGTGAATTGCCGCATGGCCGCGTCGGAATACCGCGTCTTTGCGAGTTTGTGCCAAAGCACAGGAATCACTGTCCCGTTCACAGGTCTTTCCGTTGGTGAAGTCTTTGACAGGTTTCGAACAAGCTTGGACGCCTCTAAAATAATATTCATCATAGTTTTGGATGAGATTGACGCCTTGATCAAAAGCCGTGGTGATGGGCTCCTATATGAATTGACGAGAATCAATGAAACCTTGGCCAGAAGCAAGGTTTCTGTGATCGGCATCTCAAATGACCTTCGCATGAAAGAGTTCCTTGATCCGCGCGTATTGAGTTCGCTTAGTGAGGAAGAGCTTGTCTTTAGGCCCTACGATGCTGACGAGCTGAAAAATATCCTTTCCGAGCGGGCGGTCTTGGCATTCTTCGATTCAGCTCTATCTGCTGGCGCTTTGGCTCTTTGTGCAGCATTAGCGGCTGCGGAACACGGAGACGCTAGACGAGCCCTGGATCTGTTGCGAGTTGCTGGGGAAGTTGCGGAGAGAAAGGGTGCAACGGGAGTTGTCGATGAGCATGTTAGGGAGGCCGAAAAACACATTGAGCACAACCGTGTCGTTGAGGGTCTCAAAAACCTAACGCTTCATTCGAAGCTTGTGGTATTGAGCGTTTACCACCTCAAACTCGCCAACGTCAACAGTGCAGTGACAGGCGATATCTACGATGTCTACAGCGAACTGTGCATGGAGCTAGGCGTTATGGCGTTGACGCAACGCCGTTTATGTACATTGGTAAACGAGCTTGACGCTATGGGGTTGTTGAATGCGAAAGTTGTCAGCATGGGCAGATATGGCCGAACAAAGAAGATCAGATTGGAGTTGCCACGCACGCTCGTCAAGGACGTTTTTGCAGAAGACAACAGGCTTGGTCCCTTAGTTGCTTACTTGCCGAAATGCCTTGCAAAACACGCACCTAATAGCAGTTGATGCGTCAGATTCAGAAATCTAGGCGAACGATGCGACTGTAACCTCGAATGTCTGAAGGTTCACTACTGGAACCTGACCTACCGTTGGCATCAGTCCCATTCTTTGCATGTAAGTTGTCTGTTCCTGCCATCCACCTGAGTTTATGATTGAAACTCCACGGTAGTTGACATACCCGAGCACGTGAACATGACCGGCGTGGAAGATGTCTGGGGCCCGCTCTATGACTAGAAAATCCCGACTTTCTGGCGACAACATTGTCTTCCCACCATACAAGGGTGCCAGATGACGGCCCTGCAGGAGTAACTTCATGGCTTTCTCTGGATGTTGATAAGCCATGCCAGGAACAGTTGCCATGATGTCATCCAAGCTACGGCCATGGTCCATCAACACTTCCACCCCGTGAATGTTGACGGTGCACGGGTTTCCGAGGGAGTACACGTTTCGCGATTCTTGTAGCGTTTCTAGGTACTCTTTGGATAATGCCGGTTGGGGAGCAGCTTTTCGTGTTGCATCATGATTCCCTGGTATGATCACGACTTCTATGTAGTCTGGGATTTGCTCGATGTATTTTGCTGCGTGCCGGTACTGTTTGTGGATGTCCTTAACCGCAAGTTCTTTCACTTGATTGGGGTATATGCCTATGCCGTCGACAATGTCACCTGCTACTAAGACGTATTTGACGTGGGCAGCAGTTTCTCTCATTTGCTCATTCCCATACTTACCATTGAGCCAAAGGACGAACCGACTGAAAGCTTCTCTGTTGAACTTGGCGCTTCCCACATGAAGGTCCGAAGTGAGCACAACATAGACAGGCTCTTGAGCGCGATGGGGAATCTTCTGGGCCACGTCCGGAAAGATAATGTCTTCAGCGATCAGCAGAGTGCCTCGTGTCTTGACTACGCTTAAGCAGACAACTTGGTCAAGTAGCAGCGCCCGAGCTTTCTTCTTGACTTCTTCAGGGGCGTTCTGAGGCACAAGAACTGTGATATTTGCCTGCAAATCTTCCACGGTTAAGATGGTTCTCTGCTTGGACTCGCGCTTCTCAGTCACCATGCCTATTATCTTGAGTTTCGCGTTCGGCGCAGCTCGTAATGCATCTATAATCGAAGCCGCTGTTTTGACGTCTATGCGTTGCCTCAGGAGCTTCTCAATTCTCTTGAACCTGTCCCGAAAATACTCTAGATAATCGTCGATCGTGCCGTTCGTGCTGAGCTTGGTAGTGGGGTCTTCGATTACGTTGAGGTTTGGCTCGATCTCTCTTGCAAATGGGCGAAAGGGGTTCTTGGCTTCGGCTATTTGAGGTTCTGGTGTAGGCGTTTCTTTGGCAGGGTGTTCTGGCGGCTGAATAACGATCTCTTTGGACGGTTCTGACTCTGACAGCAATTGTTCAAGGAAGCCCTTGTCGATGAAAAGCGGCTTCTCTTCGAGGTTTCCTATCTTCTGGAGTGCTTTGTTCATTATTTCACTTGGGTCTTCGCTTGCGGCTGCGACACTTAGGAATTCGAAGGCTTCTCGGTTCAGCTGGTAGCCTGCAGTGATTGTCAAAGCCACCGCTTTCTGCAGTTTCTCCGTTCCGCTCATACTTTAAAAGCTCTCCAAACATGAGACAAGAGAGTTTGCGCCTCGATGTCTCCTTCTTGTGCTGCACTCTTAAGGGTTGCTAGAAAGCTTCTTTGGTGTCGCATTGGCACCTGCAAGGCTGCGTTTGATGAAGGCAGAAGGCTTTCCTGCCATGGTTTTCGACTATAAGAAGCGCCTCTAGTCATAACTCCTGCCCGCATGTTTATAGTTTGAGCCCTTGTTTAGATGTGTTAATATTCTAGTTCCGAATATGGTTTGAACACTAGGTGGATGTTGATGGGAGATTTGAGGAAGGTTCAGCGAACCGCCAGTGGGACCTTCTTTGTTTGCTTGCCTAAGGCGTGGGCTCAGCATTATGGTCTGGACCGTGGCTCTGTAGTTGCAGTAAGCGAGACTGGAGACGGCAAGCTTCTTGTGAACCCTGAATACGGCGCTGCGCCTTCACCGCGCACAGTAACATTGAAGGCTGGCCCATACCTGAGCCGCGAGATCATTGCTAAGTACTTGCTGGGTTTTGACATTATTCGCGTTGAATCAAAGGAGAGAATCAGTCTTGAGATTCGGGAAACAGTCAAGGCAGCAGTTAGCAGACTCGTCGGCCTAGAAATCGTTGAAGAAGACTATTCCAGCATCGTCTTGCAGTGTTTGCTGGAGCCTTCAGGCTTTCCACCGGAAAAGATACTGCGACGTGGCTATGCCCTTGCAGCAGGGATGCATCGGGACGGCGTGAATGCGCTGGTTGATGGGGATTTGAATTTGGCCAAAAGCATCATAGTACGGGATGATGAGGTTAACAGGCTATACTTCTTGCTGGTTCGAATCTTGCGTACCATCATACAGAATCCCAGTTTGAGTGAGAACTTGGGAGTGCGACCAATCGACTGCCTTGACTATCGCCTTGCAGCGAGCCTTGTTGAGGCTCTTGGCGATGAATGCGTGGGCATAGCGTCAAAGGCTGCGGAGCTGAAAGGTGCGAAGCTATCTAGGGAGTTGAAAAAGATCTTGGTTGATTTTCACACTGCATGTTTCGAGGCGCATGAGAACGCGGTGAAAGCGTTTCTTGCGGGCGACATTGTGTTGGCCGAGGATGTGCGGAAGACCCGGGAAAAGGTGGAGATCACTTTTGCAGAGATCGAGAAGGTGGCTAAGGAGCAGTCGCTTGATGCTGTTCCTCATGTCTTGGCAGTGGCGTCGCTTCTGAAGCAGATTTATGAGCACAGCGTAGACATCGCGGACTTGGTTATGCCTAAAAGGGAATGACAACCTCTTTCACAGAGGAAGCTTATCCACTTTCTGTGGTTGCTTGCTCAGTCTGACATCGTTACCCATGCGTAAATCATGAGTGTACTGTACTTCCCCTCCTATGCCACAGTGTGATTCGATCATGACGCTTTCACCGTAGATGTTCTCAACTTGTGCGCCACTCCTGAGGACGATGCGTTTTCCGTAGATATCGCCAGCACGTGCGTCCTTGCCGATGATTACTTCGTCTGCTCGTATTGGGCCGCGTACCTCACCGCGGTTGCCTATTTCAACGAATGCCGCCTCTGCGCCTTCGTCAGTGTCGATGGAACCACCTACCTCGACGCGTGTTTCGGCTTTGGCTTTTCGTGCGCGGAAGGTTCCGCCAACTTCGATGCTTCTGGTTGTGACTTCGCCGAACACACCTACTCTGCCGCCGACCTCTAGGCTACCCGACAGCTTGAGCGACCCACCGACATCTACTCTGCCGCCCACTTCCAAGTCCTTGCCTTGGCCTGTGCCTGAAATGTCTACCTTGCCTCCGACATCTATGCCCTCAAATTCAAGGTCGCCTTCCACTCGGAACGAGCCGCCCACATCTATGTCGCCGCCTTTACTGTTGCCTGCTAGCCGAACGGTTCCACCGACGTCTATCTTTTCAAACTCTAGTGGTGCTGTTGATTCGAAGCTTCCGCCTACGTCTATGTCATGGATTGTTCCTCCATGGACTTTGGCTGCTCCGCCTATGTCGAGTGAGCGTATGTTGACTTTTGATTCGACGTGCATGCTACCGCCTACATCCACGCTCTCTACTTCAGCTTCGCCTTTGACTCTGAAGCTTCCACCCACATCTACGTCCTTAATCTTCGCGTTTCCGTCGACCTGAAGGCTTCCGCCTACTTCGGCTTCTTCCGCAGTTAGGTCTTCGCTTACGTACAGAGCTTCGTCTACGTCGATGTGGTTTGCAGACATCTTCCCGTGAACCTCAAGACGCCCATCTGAGACATCTACATCGCCTTCTACAATTAGGTCTCCGCGGATGGTTACGTTGTCTTCAGCTTCCAGATTGCGTGCTGAGAGGTTGCATTCGAACGTGACGTCTTCTTCGCAGTAGACTGTGCCTGCAACTTTCAGAGTGGCTGGTGAACCTGTGCCTTTTACTAATGCGTGGGAGCCTACGGTCAAATCTCCGTCAACGAAGTCTAACGTTAACGTGCTTCTTCGTGGAACCGATATTTTGCTGTCCATTTTTCCGTTTTCCTCCTTTTCTGGTTAATTTGGCTGTTTAAAAGGGGTACTCACCTTTTGTTACTGCTCGCTGTTTAGCGGATTGCTGATGCCTTTATGATCTGCGCCTGAAGCATCCTGACGATTTGCGGCTCAGTGTCTCTTCCCTTGTCATTCTTTTCCTCTATTGATCCATGCATCCCATTTGATTCATTCATTCTACGTGCCATTTCTGTTCACCTCATCAGTTTACTGATTAAAGAGTGAGGCTTTGGAAGGCTTAAAAGGCGACGCACCTAAGGAAAACACAACAGGTAATAACAGACTGTTACTGCTGTCTATTCTTCTTCTAGCGCGGCGAAGAATTTGCGCATGCGCTTGAACGTTTCCAGGAATTCGAGGCCCCATTTCGTGGTTCTGTATTTTTTCGCGTTGCCTATGAGCACTTCATTTATGAAACCATGTACAACCAGAAAATTGAGAATCTTCTTGGTCCTGTCCACGGGCATATTGGCTCCGTAGGAGATCCTTGTAAGCGAGCATTGTCCTTTCCTAACGATCATCTCGATTACATCCGCGTAAATGTCGTACTTGGTTCTCCTCCGTTCTTCTTCCAAGACAGGCTTCTCCAATATCCGGCAATAATTAAAGGCAGAACACTTAATCTTAGTTGCGGTGAACACCGTGCACCACACAGCTTTTGAGGATAGGCAAGTTCACATAAACTGTCAGAAGGGAGACTTGGCTGAATACTTGCTGATACCAGGGAACCCAGATCGTGCACAGAAGATTGCCAGCCATTGGGACTCGAGTCACGAAGTCTCGGCGCATCGCGAGTTCCGCAGCTTCACGGGCAAATACAAAGACGTGCCCATCTCCGTTCTTTCAAGCGGTATAGGTCCAGCCTGCATGGCAATAGCCGTCAACGAAGCCGCGAATGTTGGCGTGAGCACGTTCGTCCGTGTTGGCAGCACAGGCGCCATACAGAAAAACATCGAGATCGGCGACCTTGTCATCTCTTCAGCCGCTGTCCGTCTTGACTGCACCAGCAACTGCTACGTAATGCCCGAATACCCCGCAGTTGCAAACTATGAAGCTCTTCTCGCGCTCATCGAAGCCGCCGAAGTCTTAGACATAACCAACTACCATATAGGCGTAACCGCCACAACAGCCGACTTCTACGCTGGTCAAAGCCGCCCAACCAAAGCATCTGCGCCTCAATCTGAAAACCTGCTTCCCACATTGCAGAGAGCTGGCGTGCTGAACTTCGAAATGGAAACAGCCACACTCTACACGCTCGCAAGCCTCGGCGGTCTTAGAGCGGCCTCTATCTGTGCCGTGTTTGCCAATCGTTGCACGAATAAATTCGAAACTGGTGCCGGTGAGGAGGAAGCGATAAAGATTGCCGATGAAGCAGTCAGGATTCTGCACGGCTGGAATGAGCTGAAGAAAAAGAAGAAGAAACGTTGGCTTTATCCTTCACTCCTTAGGTTATAGAAAACCTGGAAAGTGCCAGCGTTGAGCGAAGACGTGGAAGTAGTAGCGCTAGAGAGGCTGACTAGGTTCTATCTGCTGAACCACTTCCTGCCGGAGAAGGCTAAGAAACGGAGGATCCTAGATGTTGTTGGGGCAGTGTGCGGTTTGCATTCGCAATTGCCCCTGGCACCCTATTCTTCTCTTTGGAACAGGGTGAAAGATTTCGAACCTCAACTATTAGACGATGCTCTCTACCAAGAGAGGAGTCTGGTCAAAACGTGGTTCATGAGAGGGACACTCCACATAGTCCCTTCCAAAGATCTGCCCATCTACCACAACGCCCTCAAGAGAATGTGGTTCGAACATCACGGAAGATACATGAACACGCCAGACTGGCCAAACCGCGAACAACGAGAAAAACTGATCTACCCCAAGATTCTGGAAGCACTTGCTGAAAAACCACTACGGAGGAAGGAACTCAACGACAAGACACGCTCGTTGCTAGGTGATGAACGTCAACCCTATGCTAGGCTCTTTTCGGCATGGGGCGGCATTCTGAAAGAAACCTGTTACATGGGCCTAACGGTTCATGCTCAACCATGTGGCAAGGAATCGTGCTTTGCAAGATTGGATCAGTGGCTCCCGAACATAAGTCTAGGAGAGACTGATGAAGACCAGGCGAGAAACGAGCTATTGTTGAAGTACTTGCACTGTTACGGACCTGCTTCTGCCCAAGACTTTGCCTGCTGGAGTGGGCTACTCACGAGCGAGGCAACAAGGGCGATTGAAATCAACTTGACAGTTCTGAAACCTGTGCAGATCAAGGAAACTGGCAAGAGGCTTTGGATGTTGAGGAAGGACTTCAAAAATCTGCAGAAACTGGATTTGGACGAGGAAGCTCCACTATGCCTGTTGCCGAAGTTCGACTCATACCTGATGGGGCACAAGAACAGAACAAGAATAATCGAAGACCAATTCCTCAAACAAGTGTACCGCCCAGTCATAGGCGATGTAGCCGCCACCATGCTTGTCAACGGGCGCATAGTCGGAACATGGGCCAGCAAGAAAACTGCGAAAATGCTTACAGTTGCCGTAAAGGCCTTCAGAAAACTCGATAAAGACACGCTGTCTGAGCTTGAGCAAGTCGCCAAGGAACTAGGTGCATTCATGGGCGTCGAGCAGACAAAAGTTGTGTTGGCAGACTAGACAGCAAGTTTCGTTCCAGTTGGATAAAGCTAAAAGCTACGGTTTCAGAACTTCTACGCAGAGCCGGGGTGGCGGAGTGGTTATCGCGCTGGCCTCGAGATCCTAACACAGAAACAGGGCCAAAGCCAACAAGGGACGGGCAAGCCAGTGGGCCGCAAGGCTCGCAGGGGTTCGAGTCCCTTCCCCGGCGCCTAGCTTGCCATGACCGCAAGTGCTTTATTGAAGCTGTGAATAGCCTTCGTTGTTCAGGTTTGTGGGTGGTATGAGTTCAGGTTCACCTTTGGATGATTGGCGTTTTCTTGTTGGCACTTGGAAGGGTTCAGCGAAGGATCAGTTCGGCGAGAAGGGCATAATCGAGGGCACTGTTGTTTTCTCTCTTGAGCCGAGTGAGAAGTTCATCATGGGCAAGCACGAAGGTTACAGTGAAAGTCGCCTGCTCAACAAGAGTGTCACGCTACTGTTTTATGACTCCTTGGAACAGAAGTTCAGGCGGAAATCGTTCTTCTCTTATGGTTTCGTGAACAACGAAGTGGAATGCACCAGAAACAAGGACGAGGTCAAGTTCGACGTTGCGATGGAACCGTTGCCGAAGAGCTTCGAAGGAACACGATGGCGCTCTTTCCTAAGGAAGATATCGGACAAGGAACTGGCTATGGGCTTGGAGGTAGCGAAGCAAGGAGAGGAATTCAAGAAATACGGCGAATCGATTCTGCACAAAACAGAAAAATAGAGAAGACTCAATCCTTAGCTTGCGATATTCTTAAATCGCACCTCTGACTGGTTCATGTTTTATCAATCTGAGGTCAAGTTGGCGAATGAGAGTTGCGAAGGTACCTGCTGAGTTTCATCTGCGGATTAGCCATTCTCTGCGTTATGACCTGGCTAATCATGACCTTCCTGCCATACGATGAAATCAGGCAACTCCCACTATACACATTCAGCACAGTCACCAGAATCGTAATCACACTAGTAATATCAGTCATATGGGGAGTATCCTTCGGCATACTGGCAGCCACAAACAAATGGGCATCATTGACTCTTACGCCCTTCATAGATCTGCTGCAATCCATCCCGATACTGGGTTACTTCCCAATGGTCATAGGATTCCTGTTCCTGATGGGACCTTTAGGTATCGAGCTTTCGGTCATCGTTTTGCTTTTTACATCAATGGCATGGGCAATATTCTTCGGCGTACTGGGCGCGATCCGCGGAATTCCGACAAATGTCGTTGAGTCTGCACGAAGCTTCGGCTTGACTGGGTGGCGGTACGTCAGGCATGTCGTACTGCCCGCGATTACTCCCGCAGTGATTTCAGGAGCGAATCTTGCATGGTGCGACGGCTGGTTCTTCATGATAGCCGCAGAATACATCCAATATCGGGGCAGCGTAGTTACTCCACCCTCAGGCGGGCTGGGTTATCTCCTCGCAAAAGCTGCTTACGAGTACCGAGACATGAATCTAGCCATAATCCTGCTCATATTCATAACTTTCATCGTCGTGTACTTCAACACTTTGACATGGCATAAGCTTATGGAACGTGCGAGCACAGGCACCTTTAAACCAGTCTTCAAGATGGACCTTTCAGGAGTTGGAAAGCTTGGTATCGCGAAGGCAACCAACTGGTTCCATTTTGGACGGCTTCATTGGCCGAAGTCCTTTTCCATAGCTGCCCAACGCCTACGCAAGTACACACGCATCGAGAAGGCAGTAGGAGTTATCTTGGTCGTCATAGCGACTTTTTCTGTCCTGTACATCGCGCTTGGTCAATTTCCAACGATAGCGATAATTCGCGAAGGTTTCACCAAAAAACCCGCAGAAGAGCTTGTCTTTCTGCCCCTTTTTGTTGCCTTGACGATGGGGCGTCTGGCAATAGCTTACGGAATTTCGTTGGCAGTGGCTATTGGTATGGGGGTTCTGGCCGCGGAACACAAGAGGTTCGCAGCCATCTTCTATCCGCTCTTTGATATTGGGCAAGGGGTACCTATCCTGGCTTTGTTTCCGGTTCTTTCCCTTGGGTTGAGCCAAGTCATCGGAGATCAGAGAATCGCCCTTGAGCTTACTTGCATTATCATATTGGTTTTGGACATGATATGGTACATGTTTCTTAACGTTGTGAGCGCGGTGAAGAACATTCCCACAGAAATAAATGAAGTCGGGCATCTTCTAGGCTTCAAAGGTCTGAAGAGAATAATCCACATTGTCATTCCATCCATATTGCCAGCCATAGTGACCGGGAGCATCTTGTCCTGGGGAACAGGCTGGAACACCATAATCTTTGCAGAGTACTTACCCTCAACTTCACCGGGTATTTCGCCGGTCTCGATTCCAGGGATAGGCTCATTGCTGGATAAGGCAGGTTATGAGTATGGAAATACCATTGTGCTCGTTTTCATGCTAGGGATAATCGCCGCAATAGTCCTCTTGATGGAAGCTTTCGTGTGGCGACGCTTGCTTAGGAGATTTGAAAAATATCATGTGGAAGTGTGAGCTATGTCAGCGCTTGAAATAGAAAATGTGACCAAGAGTTTCATGACAGAGAAAGGCAAGATACTGGTTCTGGACAACGTCAGCTTCTCAGTGGGAAAGGATGAGTTCCTCTGTCTGGTAGGGTCTTCCGGCTGCGGAAAATCCACTCTACTCAGGATGATTGCAGGCCTAGAACGCATGGATTCCGGCAGGATATTGTTTCAAGGACAACCACTGACCCAGCCAACTCCGAAGATCACCATGGTTTTCCAGCTTTTCGGATTGTTGCCTTGGAAGACCGCTTTGGAAAACGTTGAAGTGCCTCTGGAAGTGCTCGGGGTCCCGAAACAGAACCGTGTGCATGTTGCAGATGAATACCTTCAGATGGTTGGACTTGAAGGGTTTAAGGATTCCTACCCTCATGACCTCTCAGGCGGAATGAAACAACGTGTTGGAATCGCAAGGGCTTTGGCCTTAAAACCTGAAGTGCTACTTATGGATGAGCCTTTCTCTTCGTTAGATGAACTTACAGCAAAAACGCTCCGTGAGCTTGTGCTCAACATCTGGCGCAATCCTGCCTTGCCAACGAACACGTTCATAATGGTGAGCCACAATGTCGAAGAAGCCGTATTCATGGCAGACAGAGTAATCGTAATGTCGCCTCGTCCAGGAAAAGTTGTCGGGGAGATACGAGTTGATCTGCCGAGACCTCGCTCTTCACAATTGCGGGAGAAAGAGTACTTTCGATACGTGGACGAAGTGATGGAATTGCTCGAAAAAGGCAAAACTGTAACAAAGGATGAAAGCCCTCTCTCTTTAACCGCTAGTCGAACGAACAAGCTCCAGTAGAAATATTGCCTTCCTATGAAAACTTCGAGATGGCCGACAAAACGGGCGGCCAACCTAAGTATTGGCTTCTCGCAGGTCTAGCGCGTTGCTCTTACCGCAACCAAGGCTTTCATGGGTTTCTGTTGTTCTGGAATGTAGGCAATCTTGGTCTCTATTCTCTTCATGGCTTCTTTTGCTGCTTTTGCCGCCTCCACTCTCGTTGTATAGGTTTTTTTCAGTTCGATCCACGGCAACGTGTCATCAATCTTCACCAATATACCGTACATGCTTTCCATCACTTCCAGCCGAAAATTGAGCCTGAGCAATTAAAACGGTTATGAATTTGGAATACTGATTCGTGTTCAACTTAGCTTGGATATTTATTTCGGCTTCAATAACACTATAAAGCCGGAGTCCGATTCTATGTCAGAGGAGGGTTAACCATCCCGAAGAGGAATGAAATTATAAGAGGAAACCAGAACTTTACGTGCCCGAATCCCTCGTGTGGAAAAGTCTTCGCTAACCCGCTGAAGACCGAGAATCTGGGTTCGAAGAATGCGCAAGCTTTTGATGCATGCCCTTATTGTCTGACAGAAATAGTAATTGGCGCAACTTCGCTCGTCACCGAAGATGAGCAGAAACCAGAGATCAAGACGATCGAAATCCAAGAACCAGATGAACCCCTGATGAAAGAGAAACACGTTCAACCGACTGCAACGCCCCATTGCTCCCATCAGCTTGGTTACCTGAGCAAGCGCTCGCCAAAAGAAAAGATACCTGAAGAGTGCATGATGTGCAACAGTATTGTCCAATGCATGCTCAAGAAATTAACAGGATGAGCTGAGGGCTCATGACAAGCGCGTGTCCTTTCAGACTCTTGGCAATGTCCTAAGTAAGACATAGGAGACAACGTGATTGGCGGCTACTCTGCAGAAGAGAACCCTTGGTCCCCTTACTTCAGTCATTCCGCAGGCGAGAGCATTGAACGCTGAAACAGTGACTGCCATTGCCACTGGCTTTCTTAAGCGAATTGGACATAAAGGCGGTTTGAAACCCAAGCGGGTTTCATTGGAGGAAGGGGTCTACACCGTCGAGGTTGAAATGAAGAAGCTTGCTGCCATTGTTCGCGTTGACTCTGAAACGCATGAAATCAAGGAATATGAGATACAGTCTAAGGGCGAAGAGGCGCCTCTACTTTCGGTGTCTCCGAAAACTCTCATTATAGTGTTTGGCATCTCTGCGATTGTTTATGTTGTGTTGTCGTTCGCGTTCAAAATGATCGGAATGTAAGAAGCTGCTTCCTTTCGCGATTCAAAATTCATAGGCGCTGAGCAAATTCACGAGGAAGTGAAATCGTTTGAAAGCTGCCGTAGCCGCCTTCCTACTGGTCTTCGCTACTGTTGTCGTTGCGGGTGTTGTCTTCTACCAGTTTGCTTTTGATCTGACGGAGAAGATGAAAACGACTTTCCCGGTGCAGGCGTTGCAGCTTGAATCTTTTGACATCAATGAAACTTGCTTGACGGTTCGCGTCAGGAATTTTGCGTCTGCCAGTGTGCAAGTGACGGAGATCTATGTAAACGACCAGATTTGCAGGATACAGAAGCCAGTCACGATTATGCCAAGCAGCATCGGTGCGGTCAACTTGCATGGGAAATACGTTAAAGGTGGAATCTACGTCGTGAAGGTCTTTTCGGGTCTTGGTCTTCCGTTAGTCTTCAACGTGGAATACCAGTGAAAACGCTTTGTTCAAAAATTAGAGTTTGGAGATTTGCTACTGTTTCTCCTCTTTCCGCTTCCTTTCTGGTTTCTTTTCTTCCTCGGTCTTCTCCGGTTCGGCAGCAGGCTCTTCTTTCTTCTCTTCCATCTCGCTGGTGAGTTCCTCTATTGGTTTCGGTGGCGGTGTTGTAGCCATGGTCCAGCCTATCCATGCACCTATGCCTACTATGGCGACGAATGCGATCAGAACGGGTATTGCTATGGCCCATATTCTGATGTCAAGATCCGTCATTGATATCGCTATCAATGAGAGCCATTGTGGCCATGCGAGTGTCAGAACATATAGGATGCCGAGCACGGCGCAAACTATGAATATTGCTACGCCTATTGCTTGATCTTTACTAACCATTTTACGTTTCACCACATGTTAGCCAATGTTTATCTCTTTACACCTTTTAAAGTTTACCATGGCTTCAGGTCCGAAGCTATGTTGTGCCCATTTCCCATGTTGCAAGATACTTCTTCTGCTCGCTTGTTAGCTCGTCGACTTTGATGCCCATTGAGTCTAGTTTTAGCTTTGCAACCGTCTCGTCTATCTCGTTTGGTACCTGATAGACCTTCGGCGGTTGTTTAGCTGTCTTGGCTATATATTCTGCGCATAGGGCTTGGTTGGCGAATGACATGTCCATGACTTCTGAGGGGTGGCCTTCCGCAGCCGCCAGGTTCACAAGTCGGCCATCAGCCAAAAGGTATATCTTTCTGCCATCTTTGAGTGCGTACTCTTCTAGGTTTGGTCGCATGTTTCGCTTTGAGACGGTCAAGGCTTCAAGGTCTTTTATGTTTATCTCAACGTTAAAGTGACCACTGTTTGCGAGTATGGCTCCGTCTTTCATTGCTTGCATATGTTCCTTTCTTATGACACTCACATCGCCTGTTGCCGTTACGAATATGTCACCTAAAGCTGCTGCCTCTGCTAGGGGCATCACTCGATACCCGTTCATCGCGGCTTCAAGCGCTCGGAGTGGATTCACTTCTGTAACGATTACATTTGCTCCCATTCCTTGGGCTCTCATTGCTATTCCCCGGGCACACCAGCCGTATCCGCAGATCACGAAGTTCTTGCCCGCGAGAAGAATGTTTGTTGCTCTAAGAATCCCGTCTATGGTGCTCTGGCCCGTGCCGTAACGGTTGTCAAACAGGTATTTCGTATAGGCGTCGTTCACGGCCACTATCGGATATTTCAGTGCACCTGTTTTCTCCATTGCCCTCAGCCGCAGAACTCCGGTTGTCGTTTCCTCTGTCCCGCCTTTGACGTTTCGAAGCACCTCTGTTCTTTTGCTGTGGATCGTGCCGACAAGGTCGGCGCCATCATCCAAAGTCATGACAGGTTCATAATCCAACACGCGTTCCACACACCAATAGTATTCATCAGTCGTTTGCTCTCGCCAAGCAAACACGTGAACGCCCTCTTCCGCCAAAGCAGCGGCCACATCGTCTTGCGTGGAGAGCGGATTGGAGCCACACAGTGCCACTTTTGCCCCGCTTGCCAAGAGTGTTTCAATGAGGACTCCTGTTTCTTTCGTCACGTGCAGGCATGCACCCAATGTCAGCCCTTTTAGCGGCTCTTCTTTACTGAATCTTTTCTGGATTTGACTTAGAACAGGCATGTGATTTGAAGCCCATTCTATCTGTAAGTGCCCTTTCGAAGCTAGAGAGGGATCCTTAACTTTAGAATCTTCCATACTGCTTCGCCTTCATTCATGCTCATTCATAGTTTGGCTATTTAACATTGGCGTCCAACTTCTCAAGAAGGATCCTTTTGGCCTTTTCAGTATTCTCCATAACCCTTTCAACGTCAACAGTGGTCAGTCTCATTTCTTCCATAACAATCTTGCCATTGACTATCACCGTCTCAACGTCCGATCCTTTCACCGCATACACCAGATGACTGGCCTCGTTGAAAAGCGGACAAAGATGCTGCTTCTTGAAATCCACTATCACTAGATCTGCCCGTTTGCCAACTTCAATTGAACCTATCCCGCTATCCCACGACAATGCCTCCGCACCCTTCATAGTTGCCATTTCTAGGACTTGTTGGACAGGCATCAACGTTGGATCCCTGTTCATTCCCTTGTGCAGAAGGGCTGCAGCTTTCATGGCTTCAAACATGTCTGCAGAGTTGTTCGAGCACGGACTATCCGTGCCCAGTGAAACTACTATTCCTCTCCTCAGCATCTCCGGAACTGGACTTACGCCTGAAGCGAGCTTAAGGTTCGATATAGGGTTGTGCGAAACCTTTGTCTTTGTACTTTTCATTACACTCAAGTCTTCGTCGGTCAGTGCTACACAATGCGCTGCAATGACGTGTTCGTCTAGAACACCAAGCGACTTCAGGTATTCCATCATGCCGTTCTTGATCCGCACGTTGAACGCCTTCCGAGTCTTGACAGGTTCGTCCTCGGTTTCAGCAATGTGGACATGCCCTATTATGGGGGCTTTCTCTGAACCGTACTTACTATTCAGTTCTTGTTTAGTCTCTTTCAATTCCTTCATGTATTCTGGGTCAACAGTGTAAGGCGCATGCGGGTCCACGCTGACACGGATCAAACCATCTGCCTTGTCATGCCATTTCTTAGCCAAATCCTCTAATGCGTTCTTGTCCTCCTTCTTTCTCCATGAAAAGCATACGTGGCCCACCACTCCTCGGAGGCCTGCGTCTGCAAAGGCTTCTGCTTCGTTTCCGTCTGGGGAGTAGTGGTACATGGTGTTTACGGTTGTGGTTCCGCTCGTTATCGATTCTGCTGCTGTCAATAAGGCGCCCGTGTAGATATCGCGGGGCGTCATGTGGCTTTCGATTGGCCATATCCATTTTTCAAGCCATTCTTGAAGCGGTAAATCATCTGCATAACCTCTCAAGAGGCTCATAGCAGCGTGCTGATGCGTGTTTATCAAGCCAGGTATGGCAACTTTATCCTTGGCGTCTATCTTCTCGTAGCCGGTCCGGTACTTCCTTCTTAGGTCGTTAGTCTTTCCTACTTCGACGATGGTTTTGCCTTCTACGGCGATCGC
>JBGOYR010000002.1:0-38443 GCA_041479765.1 Bathyarchaeia archaeon
AGGTTTCAGAAGCCATTCAAAGAGCTGGCGGAAGAACGTTCATTGCCAAGAAAACAGATGAAGGTGTCAGAATTGAACAAAGCTAAACCAACTATTCTGAAGATTGGCGGTTCCGTCATCACCGACAAGAGCGAAGAACTCAAGGCAAAAACTGATGTCATAGACCGCTTAGCCACCGAAGTACAGAAAACAAACGAGGGTAATCTCGTGATAGTTCATGGCGGTGGAAGCTTCGGGCACCCCAAGGCACAACAGTACAAGATAAAGGAAGGCTACAGGGAAGACTCGCAGAAGATCGGGTTTGCCGAGACGCATCATGTCATGACCATGCTCAACGGTTTGTTGATGGATGCGTTGATATGGCACAGCGTGCCAGCGTTGAGCGTCACACCATCATCAGTCATAATAACAAAGAACGGCAGAATCCAATCGTTCAATGAACCCCCCTTAAGAAGGATGCTTGAGATGGGCTTCCTGCCTGTCATGTACGGCGACGCTGTTCTAGACGCAGAAATCGGCTTCACGATACTCTCAGGCGACCAGCTTGTTGCCGCACTTGCCACGGGGCTCAGTGCGGAACGCATAGTGATAGGCGTTGATGTGGATGGAATATTCGAAGCGGATCCGAAAGTTGAGAAAAATGCAAGAATGCTTGAGCATCTAACGATAAGCGAGCTTAGAAAGCTTCAGAACAACTTCGGCAAGTCGACAGCTTGCGACGTCACCGGAGGCATGTTCGGAAAGATGGCGGAACTCTTGCCTGCTGTGGAATGCGGGATTCCGGTAACAATTGTGAACGCGAGTAAGCCGAACCTGGTTTGCTCAGCGCTCAAGAGGGAAAGAGTAAGAGGAACGGTAATAGAGAAGGAATGATTTTGACAAAGGAAACAAAAAAGCGTAAGACAGAACACTTGCAAATATCCTTGGATCGGAACGTTCAGGCCAGAAACGCGACAACAGGCTTCGAAGACATCCACTTCGTCCACAAAGCCTTGCCAGAAGTCGACAAAGACAGAATAAACATGTCTACGACCGTCTTCAACCATAAGTTTTCGGCACCACTTATCGTAGGCGCCATAACCGGCGGCGCTCCAGAAGCGACGGAGATCAACGCGACTATAGCTGAAGCAGTAGAGGGGCTAGGGCTGGGCATGGGTGTAGGCAGTCAACGTGCAGCGATAGAAGATAAGGAGCTTGAACCGACTTTCGCCGTAACTAGAAAGAAAGCTCCAAACGCTTTCCTGATCGCAAACCTTGGTGGTGTGCAGCTTGTCAATGGATATGGCTTGAAGGAAGTAAAGAAAGCCATGAAGATGATAGAAGCTGACGCCATCGCAATACACTTGAACTCGCTGCAGGAGGCTGTTCAGCCTGAAGGCCAAACAAACTTCCGTGGAGTGCTCGAAGGAATAGGCAAAGTCGTACAAGGAATAGACAAACCAGTGATAGCGAAAGAGACAGGCGCTGGCATAGCAGCCGAAGAAGCCGCGAAACTCGAGAACGTAAGCCTGAAAGGGATTGACATAAGTGGCGTGGGTGGAACAAGCTGGGCAGCCGTCGAATATTACCGAACCCAGAAAGGAGAAAACGATTTCCAGCGTAGACTGGGTGATGTTTTCTGGGACTGGGGCATACCAACAGCTTCAAGCATCGTTGAAGTCTCCCAATACGTGAACATTCCAGTTATCGCCTCAGGAGGCATACGCAACGGAATAGACATAGCCAAGTCCCTAGCTCTAGGAGCAAGCTTGACAAGCCTTTCGCAACCAGTGCTTCAAACAGCATCCAAAGGCCTTAAGGAAACAGTTAGCGCCCTGTCGCTTCTGATAGAGGAACTGAGGAATGTGATGTTCCTCGTGGGCGCAGAAACCATTCAGGACTTGAGGCGAACTCCTCTTGTAGTGACAGGCAAAACCGCAGAATGGCTAAGGATCAGGGGGTTTAACACTGAAAGCTTGGCACGGAGAGGAAGGAAGTAACGTTTGGACATTGACAGGTTTCTAGGGGAGAAAGCTACCCTAATAGACAAGACTATTGAGAAGTACATACCCAGAAAGTTCACGAAAGACGCCATCCTCTTTGAAGTCAGTCCACCGAGCTTTGCAACCAACTTAGAAACCATAAATAAGGCAGTCGCAGAGCCCATTTGGGAATTTCTTGATCGAGGTGGGAAACGATGGCGTCCTTCATTGTTCCTGCTCATCTGTGAAGCACTGGGAAAGAACGCCGATCAGCTCATCGACTTCGCCATAATTCCTGAGGTAATTCACAACGGTACCTTGCTAGTAGATGACATAGAGGATTCCTCGGAATTGCGAAGAGGAAAAGCATGCACATACAAGATTTTCGGTCTGGACATTGCCATAAACGCGGGAAACGCCATGTACTATTTGCCACTTCTACCCTTGCTGGAAAACCGGGAAAAGGTTCCTGTGGCGATGCTTTCCAGGATCTACGAGATCTATGTGCAGGAAATGATCAGTGTCAGCATCGGACAAGCAATGGATATTGCTTGGCACAGAGGCTTGGCAAACGCGGACGAGATAACTGAGGAGGATTATTTGCAGATGTGCGCTTATAAGACTGGCACGCTGGCGAGAATGGCTGCGAGAATGGCGGCTGTATTGTCTGATGCGAATGAAGAGCTTGTCGAGAAGCTTGGACGTTTCGCTGAAAGCATCGGCGTGGCCTTTCAAATGCAAGACGATGTTCTGGACCTGACAAGCGCCGAGTTTTCCGAAAAGAAGGGTGGACGCGGAGAGGACATAACTGAGGGAAAAAGGACGCTTATGGTGATTCACACCTTAAGAGTGGCTGACACCAAAGACAGAGAAAGACTCGTTAGGATTCTAAACATGCACACCTCAGATCAGAAACTCAAAGAGGAAGCGATTGGACTGATGGAAAAGCACTGTTCTGTAGACTACGTCAGAGAGTTTGCAGGAAAAATCGTTGAAGATAGCTGGAAGGATGTTGAAAAACTTCTGCCTGTTTCTGCAGCAAAGGAAAGACTAAATGCCTTTGCCGCATTTCTTATCGAAAGAAGAATCTAGGAAAGAGCGTGCGGAGCAGTTGACGATAGAAGAAGACGTTGAGCTCAAGGAGATCATTCGAAAAATCACTTTGTTTAATGCCGTTAAACACGATGGCAAAGCGCAAGCAGGCCCAGTCATGGGAACAATCTTGGGGGAAAAGCCGGAGTTCAGAACCAGAGTCAAGCAGATATCCACAGTCATCAACGGCATTGTCAGAGAGGTTAACGGCCTTTCAAAGGATGAACAGAAACGGATTGTAGAGGAGAAATGGCCCGAAACTCTGGTAAAGGAGAAAACTGAAGGAGAGAAGCGTCTTCCACCCCTGCCAAACGTGGACAAGTATCCGCAGGTTGTCACACGATACGCGCCGAATCCAGACTGCGTGCTTCATCTAGGTTCGGCTCGCGCGATAGTTCTGTGTTACGAATATGCTCACATGTACAATGGCAAGTTCATCTTGCGCTTCGAGGACACCGACCCTAAAGTGAAAAGGCCTGTTTTGGAGTTTTATGACCTCATCAGAGATGATCTTGATTGGCTAGAGTGCAAACCTGACGTTGTTTACATTCAGAGCGATAGGATACCCATCTACTACGAGCATGCTGAAAAACTACTGAGGGAAGCAAACGCCTATGTTTGTACAACTGAGTCGGAGAAGTTCCGTGAGAAAACGTTGGCTTCTCAACCGTGTGAATGCCGAGACCTGCCCATAGAAAAACAGATGGCTCGATGGGAACGCATGCTGGAAGGCGGATACAAGGAAGGTGAAGTCGTAGTCCGATTGAAGACCGATTTGAACCATCCGAACCCAGCTGTCCGAGACTGGCCAGCCCTACGGGTCATAGATTCCGAGAAGTGTCCACATCCGCGCGTCGGAAGCAAATATCACGTTTGGCCTTTATACAATCTTGCGTGCGGCGTGGATGATCACCTGCTGGGGATAACGCATATCATCCGTGGAAAAGAGCATTTGACGAATCAGGTTCGACAAGAGTTCATGTACAAGTACTTCGGATGGGAATACCCAGAAGCCATTCAGTATGGTAGGCTCAAAATCACGGGCGCTTCATTAAGCAAATCCAAAATCGTACAGGGCATAAGAGAAGGACTATTCAAAGGCTGGGATGATCCGCGCCTAGCAACGTTTGCTGCACTGAAAAGACGAGGGATAACGTCTAAAGCTATTAAGAAGATGATAATCGACATCGGACCGAAAACTTCTGACATAATCTTAAGCTGGGAGAATCTGAACGCCTACAACCGCAAAATCTTGGATCCGATAACTGACCGATATTTCTTCGTGCAAAGCCCGATAGAGTTAACCGTAAAACAGATTCCAAAGGCTTTCACGGCGAAACTTCGCTTGCATCCAGAACATCCTGAAAGAGGATTCAGAGAATATACGGTGACGCCTGAAAAAGGCGAAGACTCGGCGAAGCTCTGGGTCTCTCAGAAGGATATTGACGCTTCAAAGATCGGAAACACAATTCGCCTCATGGAATTGTTCAATGTCAGAGTTGAAAAAGCAAACGTGTATTCCTCTGAAGCATCTTTTACCAGCGAATCCTACGAGGATGCAAGGAAGACTAAGGCCCAGCTGATCCACTGGATACTTGTGGGAGAAGACATGCCTTGCCAAATTGTTATGCCTGATGCAACATCACTAGAAGGCGTTGCTGAAAGCGCCTGTAGAAGGCTGAAACCTGACAACATAGTGCAGTTTGAGCGGTTTGGCTTCGTCAGGATAGACAAGGTTAACAGGAAGCTAATCGCCTACTATGCTCAAAAGTGAGCAGAGGGCAGGAATAACATGCGACAACAAGATAAAGCCATAATATGGCCAGCATACTTCGACGCTACAAAAACGAGAAAGGATGGAAGACGAGTCGCCAAAAACTTGGCCGTGCTGTCGCCGAAAGCCTCGGAGATCAAAGAGGCAGCTGGAAAGCTTCATTTGGAATGTGAACTCGTCCCAGACACTGGATATGCCAAGGCACCATGGCTGAGACCCGGCATGGTTCTTGTGAGGAAAGGAAAAGAATCTAAAGAGCAAATCATTCAGAGAATTGCGAGGCAACTGCAGAAGCTTCGCAGCACAGCCCCAACCAAGCCTTAGAAAATCAGCTCTTTTCCTCGCCTATCAAAACGGCGTTCAGGACTCCATGCTGTCCTGGTCGGGACGTGACACGCGCTTGTCCTAGGGAAGTTTCTATTATCACGCCTTTGGTTATTACTCCTCTGCGGTTGTAGTCGATGTTTGCAGGGTTCTTGACGACTCGTGTGATTTCGACTTTCTCCGTTTTTCCGGTCTTTGGGTCAGTCACGCAGGCGTATTTGTCACTTAGGATCTTGGCCTTTACAGTTCCGCCTCTTCCTCTGACCAATTTTCGTTTGGTCTCAGCAAGCGTAGTCTCGGCTGGGAATGAACCTTGTTCGTATCTTCGTTTGGTCCTGAAGACTACTTTTCTGCCACCCGATTGTTTCTTCTTCCGCAGGTCGCCATGCCAAACTGACATCACAAGTTTCTCCAAGGTATTGTTGAATTTGGGTGTTCAGTATCATCAAGGTTTTGCATATAAATCTATCCGTTTGGGGTTTCGGGCTTTTCCTGTTTCGAGAAGTCTTCGAAAACATTCTTCAACTCCCTCTTCATGGCAGTGACGTCTTGGCTCAAACCGAAGTAGTCAGCAAAGTATTCGGTCGTTCGAAGAACGGTTGACCTACCGCTCCTTTCGCTGGAGATGAGGTTCATCTCTCTCAACAGCTTTATGTGCCCGTAAGCATGATGACCACGCACGTCTATCACTCTCTTCTGGAGAACAGGCTGCCTGTAGGCAACGTAGGAAAGCGTCTTAAGTGGTCCAATGGAAAGCAAGGGTCGATTCACGAGCTTTCTAACAAGAGGCGTGAACTCGGCCTTCAGCTGCAAGACATATCTCTCGTCCTTCAACTCAAGTATCTCAAGCGCACAGTCTCGGCTTGAATATTCATTCATTAGCTTTTTAGCGAGCTTCTTGGCGCGGTTTTTCGATCGGGATTTCAGGACTGAACATAGCTCATTTAGGTCCAGTGGTTTGCCGGCTACGTACAAGGCAGCTTCCAAAAGAACTAAATCGCGTTGTGTCTTGTCTGTTTCTTGCCTTTCTGGAAGAGGACCGTCGGTGCTAAGTGGCTGTTTCTCTGTTTTCTGCAAGGTTCAGGTCTCCAACTGTTATGTATATTTCTTCAGTTTCCTCTTCCTGAAACAGTCTCACTTTTCCCTCTTGCGCCAGGAACAACAAGAGAATGAACGTGCGAATCGCCTCAAGCCGCAACATACCCTTGGTCAGTGCTGAGAACTGAACAATCCCTGTACCTTTTACAATGTCGGAAAGCCGCTCATACAGCTTCTCCATCTGAACCTCGATCTGCATCAGGTAAAGGTCCAGCTGCGGCATTATCTCAGAAGGCATCGGAATGATAGGTTCAGGAGTGTACTTCTCAAGACGGATAAGTGCCTCACCCTTCAAAACCTCATCGAGGACCTCAAGCAGGTGGCTTATGGTCGTCGAAGTCAGTTCATGTCTTAGCGGCAGAAACAAAGGTGGCGGAAGATAATCCTGCGGAGGCTTGGGCGGAGGTGGCGGCTCTTCGAGTCTCAGGAGAAGCTTGGACTTCATGAGATATATCAAGGCCGAAGAGTCGAGAGCCACGCCTGAAGCCCTAAAATCCACATGCCCTGACTTGTCCATCTCTCTCAGGAACGACATAAGCAGGTATGCGATGTTGATGTTCCAAGGCGTGAGCTTCTCAAGTTTTTTGAACTCGAAAAGAATGTTCCATGGCGGAAACAAGTAGAACGGTTTTCTGAGAGTGGACACACTCATTGCGCTTGCGCCTCCAAGAGCTTCGCCGAGATCACATTGGAAACCCCGTTTCGGCCGTAGACGCCGTAGACTCTCTGTGCCTTGTTCACCATTTCAGGCTTCAACGTAATAACAATGAACTGGGTTCTTTCCGACTCTTCCAACAGAAGATCAGCCAACCTTGAAACGTGAAAGGCATCCAAGTGCGCGTCTATCTCATCCAACACGTAGAAAGAGGCAGGTGTGAAGTCCTTCAAGGCGAACAAGAAAGCCACCGCTGAAACGGAGCGTTCTCCGCCACTGGCTCCGCTGACGACTATTGAGGGCTTGTTGAGGAACTGGACGATCATGTCAATGCCGCCTGAGAACGGCTCGTCAAGGTTTTCCAGTTTCAGAATAGCGTTTCCGCCTCCCGTGACTTTCGAGAAGTATTTCTGCAGGTTCGCGTTGATCTTGACAAAGGCATTCATGAAGACATTGCGTTTCTTGCGCTCGATTTCGTCCATGAACTGCACGATAGCCTGTTTTTCCTTTTCAAGCTCGTTCATTCTTAGAGAGAGTTCCTTGTAGCGAGAGATCTGTTCTGCGTAGTGGGATAGCGCTAGCTGGTTTATAGCGCCTATTCTTTCCAGTTCAAACTGCATCATTTTCATTGACGTTGCAGCGTCTTCGACCTGTTTCAGCGTTGCTTCTAAGGGTTGTTCGACGCCTAATTGTCTGAGCTGGCCTCGATAATGGTTAAGCTGGATGAAGGATGTTTGGATGCTCAGTTGGAGCTGGTTGAGCAAGCGGTCAGCCTGCTCGTACTCAGGATCAAGCTTTCGAAGCTCCTTATCTACATCGTCTATTTGGCTGGTGAATTTCTTGGCCTCTTCTCTGGCGGAAAAGACATTCTTTGAAAGCTCAACACGGTTCTTCTCAAGCTCAGCCAATTCGAGCTTCAACGATTCGCGTTCTTTAAGCGCGTCCTCAACTTCCTTTTCAACCCTTCTCAGCTGTTGCTCAACTTTACCAAACTGGATTTTCGCATTCTGGTAACCGACTCTCAAAACGTTGTCGAACTGCGACTGAAGCGTGGAAACTTCTGTTTGAATCGTACCAAGCTTCTGCCTCAGGGTTATGATTTCCTCCGCAAGCTTCTCTCGCTTAACTTCCATTTCCTGAATGTTGGCCGGGTCTGTTTTGCGTCTCAGCGAAGCTACTTCGCCCTGGAATTTGCGCATTTCCTTCTGTATTGTGCTTCTTTCGGCCCTATGTACCCACATTTTGGACTTTTCAACTTCAACTTCCTTAGTCAGCTTTACAACTGGATGTTCTGCCCGCTTAACGTTAGCTCTTGTCCTTCTGACGCTTCTTTTCACTCTGATGAGTTCCTTGTCAAGCGTGGTTATGGCTTCTGAAAGCTGAGTGATTTCCACGCGTGTACGGTTTATCTCCTCTTCGTAGGTTGCAATGTCGGCGCCTCTTTTTGAAAGGTGCTGCTGGAGAGCACTGACGGCTTCATCCAAGCTCTTAATGGCTTGTTCGCTAGGAATTATTGTTGAAAAGTCTATCGGGGCACGGTAGTAACCGCTCTCGAAGCCACCTCCTTCATAGAGGTCACCGTTGACTGTGACGGCACGATAGCCGTCGTTGGATAAGGCAAAAGCTGCTCTGTCATCGGAAACGACTAGAGTATCGCCGAAAACAAAGTGAACTGCAGGCTCATACTGCTTCTCATATTTCAAGAACAAAGGTGCTGCGCCTTTGATGCCGTCTTTCTCAGGAATCTTCAGCTGCTTCTGAGTGAAAGCTCCTTCAAGTGGAATTAGCTTTATTCTTCCCAGCTTCATCCTTCTCAGGATTTCTGTGCACGCGAAGGCTGCGTCGAAATCTTTCACCACCATGGCGTCAAGCCATCCTGAAGCCGCAGCCTCTATCGCATGCTGGTAAGACCTGTCAATCTTGATCAAGCTGCGCAGGCGACCATAAACGCCTGGGATGACGCTTAGCTCGCCTAGTTCCTCTATGCTTCTCAGAGCTTTTTCCTCAGCAGCCACTGTTTCTGCAAGCTCCCGCTGTGTCACGAATTCCACGACTGCCTCGCGTGCAGTGTCGGCTATCTTTCCCGCTTCAGCTATTTCCATCCCCACGGCTTCTTTCTGCGCGATCTTGCGGTCAAGAGCTCGTTCTTGGTTTTTCAGTTGTTCTTTTTGATCTTTCTGCACTTTCTCAAGTTCAGCAACTGATTTTTCAAGCTCACTAAGCTGGACTGAGAACCTTTCCTTGCGACTGCTCAAGTCTCTGAGCCTTCGTGTGCGTACGCTTATGGCTGTCTGGCTTTTGACGTATTCAGATCGGAAGAAGGTGAGTCTCTTGTAGTGGCTGTCAAGCTTCAGCTCAAGCTCGCGGAGCCTCTTGCTGTTCTCGCCAACGTTCTCCCAAAGATGAGCAGTCTCTCCCGCAAGAGCATCATGCTCTGCCTGTCTTGCAGTTATCTGTCCCGCAATCTCATCATGTTCTGACCTTAGCTGTTTGATCTTCAGACGGTTCTCTCGAATTTCTTTTTGAATCGATTGATATTGTTGAGCGTCGTTTTCTCTGATCTGTTTCAAGCCTTCAAGGCTTGTTTTCCCAGAGCTTATCTTGGTAGTCAATTCTGTCAGTTTTGACCTTATTTCGCCGATCTTTATCTGAACCTTCAGTACTTGGGAGCCGCCTTCCTCAACGATTTCTGAACTAAGCTTCCGCCACTGGCCTTCAACAGTTATCCTCTTCAGCCGCTGCTCATCTCGTAGCTGTCGTATTTTTTCAAGCCTTTCCCTAGCTTTGTCGGCTTGCGCGGAAGTTTCTTCTATTTTCCTTTGCACTTGCGCCATGTCATTTGAGATTTTGATGGTTTCAAACTTTTTCATTTCTTCTTGGATGAAGTTATATCTTAGCAGTTCATTGCGTTCTCTTTCGAGGTCGTCTAGTCTCTTTTGGACCTCGTCTATTCTGCCCATGGCAGTTCGTATAGAAATGTCGGCTACCCGAAGCTTCTCTTCAGCCCCAGCTTTCTCGAGATCATATTGACCGATACCGATCAGGTCCTCGATGATCTTCCTACGCTCCATCGGAGCAATGTCTGTTAAGCGGGTTATGGTGCCTTGGAGGATTATGTTCTGGCTTGTGGAGCTTATTCCAGCCATTGAAAGGATTTCCAGAATGTGTGTTCTTGAAATACGTCTTCCGTTGAGCCGGTACACACTTTGACCGTTTCTGTAGACTTCGCGAGAAATTGTAACGGTTGTGGTGTCCACGGCCATGCGGCCATCAGCGTTGTCGAATTGAATGATCACTTTGGCCATTTTGGCTCTTTCCAGGCCGGCTGTCTCTGAGCCGTGGAAGATCAGCTTGGCGGCGTTTTCTGCACGAAGCCTCCTTGTGCTCAGTTCTCCTAAGGCGAAAAGGAGTGCGTCTAGGATGTTGGTTTTTCCGCTTCCGTTTGGGCCAGTGACGACGGTGAAGCCTTTGTCTAAGACTACTTTAACGGTTTGCGGTCCGAATGATTTGAAACCTTTAAGCTCGATCTTTTTAACGTAGGGCATTCAGTCTGCGCCCTCACCAAGCGAAGCAGTACAGGCTATCTAGTTAAAGACAGTTCTGTAACATTTTTCTATTAAGACTATTGCATGCAAGTGTTTTAAAACCGTTATGTACCGTTCACTGGCTTCTCAGTCTTGGAGGCATAGTTCGCAGTCATTTTCTTCACGAAATCCTTCAGGTGTTCATCTTTGCCGTACACAAGCAAGCAACCATCACTCTGCATTCTGAAAGATAGTTCTGATCCTTCGATTAACGCTTTCAGTCTTTCAATCGACAAATCCGCTGAAGGCTTTATGCGGATCCACTTGTACTCTCTTGGAAGCCCAGGCACGAATCTTTTCTCCTCCTCGGTTTCTTCAGTGCCGATTCTTCTGCCCGCCTCACCCAGCCGCTTGAGCAAGTGGTCAGCATACTCCGATCCAAACTGTTTTTCGGCCGAAGAAACAAGAAAAGATTCCACATTCGTAAGATACGTTTCAACCTTCTGAGCTGTTTCCTCATGGTTCGAACCAGCCTCCAATATTCTGATCAGGGTCCTGGCTGACCTCAAATCGTCCATTACCTTTTCTGGAGCCACAACTCCTTTCCTGCGAAGAACAGCGACTGCTTCTTCGAGAACCTTCCAGACGGAGAGATACCCCATCTAGCTGATCACCGTCTAACATTGTCTGAGCAGACTACATAATAAAGAGGTTGCCATTAACAAGCGAAGACGATCTTTTTCCGCTAGGAAACCATAAAGACTGCAAAGAGTCCACAATAGACATATCGCGACAGGTTGCGGCTACGGCTTCTGGTTAACATCGATAGGATTCTTGCGGTCTCTAACGCGGCCAAGACTTTCCGAATACTACCAGAAACCATCGTAGCATCTAAGGACACCTTAATGAGTCGATGGACATGCAAAGTTCACATTCTTCGATGTTGATGGTTGAGTCGAAGGTTTTGTGCATTTGACACAACAAGCCCTTCGCACGTATTGTTCTGCAGATCTCGCAGAATCTTGGGATGAACTCCTTATGTGACATACCGCTTTCAGCCAGTGAAGTCGCCAGGCTCTCTACTAGCTTCGTTATTTCAGCGTCTCTTCCTATGTCGATAGCCTTTCCTCGCATCCTTCTGCTGTACAAGCTTATGGCAGGCTGACTCACTCCAAGAAGCTTTGCCGCCTGTTCTTGGTTCAGCCCATGCTTAGCCATCAGTTGCTTAGCCATCATGGCTCGAACTGCTGGTAGAACGCATTTCACCGCAACCTCGCAAGGAACTAACATTAATGTTGCTTCCTGCCAGTATTGTGTAGAAAGGCATAAATATACTTTATTACAATTGTAATATCGCTTCGAAGGTGCACAGCATGAATTGGCGAAACATCGCAGAAATCTCCCAAGATGTCCACTGGGTAGGCGCCAGAGATTGGAACCGGAAACTTTTCGACGCACTAATTCCATTGCCGAAAGGAACAACATATAATGCATATCTCGTGGTCGGCACGGAGAAAAAGGCGCTAATTGACACGGTGAATCCCGGCTTCGAAAAAGAGTTAGAAGAAAAAATAAGCAAGGTCATCAACCCAGCCGATATTGACTACGTGATCATGAACCATGCTGAACCAGACCACGCAGGCTCCATCTCATACATCATATCAATGAACAGCAAAGCTAAGCTAGTTACTACAAGCAAAGGGGCGAAAATGGCGCAGATTTACTTCAAGGTTCCCGAAGAACGGATCAGAGTTGTGGCTGATTGGGAAGTCTTGGATTTGGGTGGCAAGACGTTGCAGTTTGTTGAGGCGCCGATGTTGCATTGGCCTGAAACGATGTTCACGTACCTGCAGGAGAACAAGGTTCTGTTTCCGTGCGACTTTTTCGGTTCACATGTGGCGTTAGGGCTTTATGATGATGAGGTCGATGATTTGCTGGTTCACGCGCAGAGGTATTTCGGCGAAATCATGATGCCCTTCAGCGTCATGGGACAGAAAGCTTTGGACAAGATCAAGAGTTTGGAGATCAAACTCATTGCACCAAGCCATGGACCGATTCACAGAAACCCACAGCGGATTCTTGACGCATACCATCGATGGACGAAAGGCGAAACTAGACAAAAGGCTATTGTGATCTATGCTTCAATGTGGGGCAGCACCGAGAAGATGGTGAGACCGATGATTGACACGCTATCTTCTGAAGGCATCGAGCTTGCGGTTTACAACTTGGCTGTAGCTGATATTGGCGACATAGCGAAGGATCTTGTTGATTCACGAGCAATCGTTCTGGGCACTCCAACCGTGCTAGCAGGTGCACATCCATTAGCTGTCTATGCAACCTACCTTGTGAAGGCTCTGAAACCTCCCCTCAAATACGGCGTTGTTCTAAGCTCGTTTGGATGGGGTGGCGGAGCGACAAAGCATGTCCAAGAGGTTCTGGGGCAGACCAAGATGGAGATCGTGGGGGCTTTGGAGATTAACGGTCCGCCAACTGAAAACGATATCAACAGGATTATTGAAACAGGTAAAACACTAGCTAACAAGATCAAGGAGGGAGCCAGTTGAGTGATTCTACTGATGGCAGGAAGAAAATGCTTAAGGAAATGATCAAACAACTGCATGAAGGCGCGCCTCCGGAGCAAGTTAAGGAAAAGTTCAAGCAGGTTATTGAGGGCACAAGCGCCGAAGAGATTTCGCGCATTGAACAGGAGCTTGTGAAGGAAGGCATGCCCAGGGAAGAGCTACAGAGACTCTGTAACGTTCACCTTGCCGTGTTTGCGGAACAAGTGCAGGAAGAGGAAATACACTTACCTCTAGGTCATCCAATCAGTATTCTCATTGAAGAGCACAGAGTTCTTCTCCAACGCACTGACAGACTCGGCCTTCTCGTTGATATGATCGAAGAGGCATGTGATTTGGTTTATGTTGGGGATGCGTTGACTGAGCTTCAGAGTATAGTGAAGGAGTTCGTGGAAGCTGAGAAGCACTATCAGCGCGAGGAAAATGTGTTGTTCCCGACCCTAGAGAAACATGGGATTTCGGAGCCTCCTAGGATAATGTGGATGGAACATGACAAGATTCGCGAAGTGAAGAAGGGTCTCAGAAACTTGACTGAGAATTGGAACTCGATGAAATACGGGGACTTCAAGGAGGAATTGAGCAAGACTGCAAAACCGTTGTGCAGCCTCTTGCCTGACCATTTCTTCAAAGAAAACAACGTGCTTTTCCCCGCAGCACTTCAAGTAGTCACAAACGAAGAATGGGTAGATGTCAGGAAAGAGTTTGACGAGATCGGATACTGCAGCTTCACGCCATCACAGGTCACAGTGGCGATGCCGACAATGACAGTCGAAAAACCGAAGACTGAACCAGCTGTAGCAGGCACGTTGCAGTTTGAGACCGGAAGCCTTTCGAAAGAGGAAGCAGAAGCCATCCTCGACACAATACCGCTAGACATATCTTTTGTTGACAGAAACGACAGCGTGAAATACTTCAACAAGGCCGACAAGAGAATCTTCGTGCGAACCAAAGCCGTGCTAGGCAGAAAAGTGCAAATGTGCCATCCACAAAAAAGCATCCACATAGTGAACAAAATAGTTGAAGCCTTCAAGGCAAGCAAAAAAGATGCTGCGGAATTCTGGATTCCACTAGAAGATCGGTTTGTACACATCCGATTCTTTGCCGTCAGAGGCAAGAACAGAGAATATCTAGGAACCTTGGAAGTCGTGCAGGATATTACAAACATCAAGAAACTCGAAGGACAAAGGCGACTTCTTGACTGGGATACCTAATAGAAACTGGTAACAAGAAAAAATGGGTGAAGTTTGTTCTCGCAAGCTTGGCTTTTCTACTTGCTAGCTTTCAATTCTTTCAGTCGTTCTTGGGCTCCGGCAAGCTCGTTCTTCAATTCCTCAACGTAGCGTTCTAGCTTCTCGATTTTCTCAGCCTTAGTCATGAAACGCCTCGCAAAACCATGTCCGTGATGACCCGTGCTGCACTCGCCGTGTCCATGATGCTGCCCGCATCCACATTCATTATGCATGTCTTTCACCTTCGCCATTACTATCGAAAGTAAAGCATTTAAACTATCGAGTTTATAGTGAGATAGTAGCTATGCCGAAGGAAAGCGAATCCAAACAGAAAGTCACAGAGCACTTACACACTTGTCCAGTGCGAGGAATAGTGGATGTGATCAGCAAAAAGTGGGCCTTTCTGATAATAAACGCGCTCGGAGACAGCGGAAGACTTAGGTTTAACGGCTTAATGGAACAGCTTGAAGGAGTCAGTCCGAAAACCTTGTCGGATACGCTGAAGATTCTGGAGAAAGAAGGATTGATTAAGAAAGAATCATTCAATGAGATTCCCCCGCGGGTCGAATATTCTTTGACAAAGGATGGAACGGATCTGCGCAAAGCCATAATGCCGCTTCTTCAATGGGCCGCCAGGAGAGACGGCAACAGAAGTGGAAGATGCGCTCTCGCATGCCAAGAAAAGGGGAGCAGATAGTCTTAGAGTTGCCGTGTTGACCTGCGTTTTCATATGAGATACTTCTTCCTCTCTGTCGGCTGGTCTATTCACGATCTTACTTGAACCCGCGACCGAAGCCCCGTCTTAGCATAGTGAGCATATTGCCCTTGAGTTCCTCATAGCAAGTACTCAACCGTTTGGCATCGTCTTTTGACATGCCCTGCAATACGAGTTGCTTTTCAAAAGCTCTTCTGGTCTTTCTGACTCGCCAACCCAGTGTAAGATACATCGAGAACAGACTAAGGGACATGCGTATCAGGTGCGGGGCTGACTTGAATAGCGACGCAAAGACCGCAGAAGCGCTCATCTTTGTTTTGTCTCCTGTAACACTTGTAGCCACTACTCTTCTTTCTTTTCTTCCTTCTCTCGTCTTCTCTTCTCAAATGCATGCGCGATTTCTTCTCCTATACCTACTCCGGATTCAGACCGTTTTCCGCTGCCTACATTCCTCAGCATGTCACCAAAGCTAGTGAAAGTCTGCATGTAGTCTTCGGTCAATTTCACGGCCACCTGCTCAGGAAGACCACCGTCCTTCAGCTCCTTGTAGTATGCTGCTGCAGCCTTTCCCATGCTTCTTCCCGCTTCTTCGGAGAAGACTGATGCCAAGATGCTTTTTATCAAAGCAGGAATCTCGGTGGAAACGACGCTCAGTATCTCTTTGACTTCTTCTGCCTCTTTCTTCGCATCCTTCTCTTCTTTGTCAATCAAATCCTTCACCTCCTGCACTTCACACGAACGTCAAACGCGATGAAACCTGGAGAGTTTTCGTTTTGATCATGTCTATCCTTGCCTTGGCTCCATCTATATTAATCTCTTCTGTTGTCTGCTGCGAAGCTGCCCCGATTACTCCTAGTGAGATTGAATGCGTCTTTCGTAAGGGACTGAACAGTTGACGGAACGTTCTTTCAGGAATCAACACTTCGTGCTTCATATACTTCACCTCAAAACAGAATAGGACTGGCCACTCTAGTTAGGTGTTCTGCGCAAAAGTGATCAGCCTAGTGGCCAGTTTCCTCAACCAATCGATAAGTTGGAATCTGCCCTTCCGCCTTCAACAGGATGCCTTGCCTCACCAGTTTCTCCATTCTGCCCCTAACTATACGTCTACTGGCTTTTCCTCTCATCGCAGCCACCTGCCGAGTAATAGCGGAAATGTTCAGCGATCCTTTTACAGCCAACGCTTGAACAACACACCTAGAAATATCATCTTGCGCAATCATTTTTTGATGCAGAAACCTTTCAGCGCTCTTCAGACGGGAAGCGACCTTCAACGGTTCGCCGTACATTCCTATTCCGACCCTTGTCAATTGCAGCGCCGCGGTCAGCCCTTCATACTCTGGCTTTTCCAGAACCAGTTTTTCAAGAAGATCAAGTCTGTGGATTATTCGGTCAAGCTTCTTACTCAGCTCTTCTGCACTTGAAGTGGGCTTTTTTCCCTGGCTCAAATCCTTCGGACTTCGCGAACGTGTTGGAAGCTATTAGTTGTTTTATAGTTTAAATGGTTGACTGTGCAGAAATGCAAATGGGCGACGTAGGGCTTGAAGCGTGTCTTTCATAGGAAAGGTTTTTAGTTTAGTTGTCATATGAAAGACTGCAAATCGTTTAGAGCATACTGTGAGGAATGAATGAATGTCTGTATTTGCAGCGCCAGGCGCATATGACCGTGCCATTACCGTATTTTCTCCGGATGGACGGCTTTTCCAAGTTGAATACGCCATGGAATTGGTTAACCGAGGAGCTACAATCTTGGGCATACGTTGCTCTGAAGGTGTGGTTTTGGGGGCTGAGGAAAATGTTGAGCCCCTTGAAGAAGCTGAATATTCATGGAAGATTTTCCGAGTTGATGACCATGTTGGAGCGGCCATAGTAGGCCTAAGTTCAGACGCACGCATACTCATAGACCAGGCAAGAGTAAACGCCCAAAGCAACAAACTAACTTACGACGAGCCCATTGACGTGGAAGTAGTCACCAAGAGAATATCAGACGTAAAGCAACTCTACACGCAACACGCAGGCGTAAGACCCTTCGGGGTCTCAATAATCTTCGCTGGAGTCGACAAAACAGGAAGCAGAGTCTTCGGAACACACCCAAGCGGAACCTATAGAGGCTACAAAGCGACCGCGCAGGGCGCAGGAAGAGACACCGTGTTAGCAATGTTGAAGGAAGAACACCGTGACGACATGAAACTTGAAGAAGCCAAAAAGCTTGCCGCCAAATGCTTGACCAAGGCGCTGGAAGCACGGCAACTGCCGCCTAGGATAAAGATAGCTGTCATTCCGGCAGACACCAAGAAGATGGAAATGCTCAGCGATGAAAAAACGGAGGAGTACGTTAAGCAAGTAAGCTCCAGCAAGTGAAATAGGTAATGGGCGAAAAATACACCACTGCACGCATCACAAAAGAAAACGAACACTTCGAAATTCTCGTCAAGCCTGAGAAGGCGCTAGACTACCGAATGGGAAAAGTCGCATCAATAACCGAAGTCCTAGTTACTGAAACCATTTTCTCTGATGCCAACAAAGGCACCAAAGTAGGCGAGGAAAGCGTACGTAAGGCATTCGGGACCACAGACACACTCAAGGTAGCTGACATAATACTAAAAAACGGGACACTGCAACTCACCACGGAACAGCGAAGGAAAATGGTTGAAGACAAGCGCAGGCAGATAATCGACTTCATCGCAAGACAATGCGTAGATCCGAAAACCAACCTTCCACACCCGCCGGCACGCGTGGAGAATGCTTTGGAACAAGTCCGTTACTCGATAGACCCGTTCAAGTCGGTGGAAGAGCAGGCGAAGGAAATAATCAAGCTCTTGCGCATCATATTGCCATTAAAGATGGAACAGGTCATCGTCGGCGTCAGCATACCAGCATCCTACTCAGCGAAGGCTTACGGCGCGATCAAGGGTTTCGGCACGATCAAACGCGAAGAATGGCGTGGTGACGGCTCTTGGTTTGGTGAGGTAGAGATGCCTGCAGGTTTGTATGCGCCATTCCTAGAGAAACTCGGAAATGTGACGAAAGGAAACGGAGAAGCTAAGATAGTCTCTTAGAAGGAGAAAGTTCAAGAAAAAACAGATTGTTAGGTGATAAGAATATGCCAGCATTTTTTGAGAACAAACAAATCGTGACACCAGGAGATTTGTTGGCAGAAGGCGAATACGTAGCCGGCGAAAATGCGTACCTAGAAGAAGGCAAAGTGTTTGCCCAACGCACCGGCCTAGTCGAGTACGACAACAAGAGAGTCAACGTTGTGGCTCTAAGATCCTTCTACGTGCCGAGAACAGGCGATATCGTCATTGGAACCATTGTGGAGGTCGGGTTCACAGGTTGGACTGTGGACATAAATGCTCCATACCCAGCATTGCTGAGAGCAACTGAAGTCCTGAACCGACCATTCAAACCACAGAAAGACGACCTGCCTCAACTTCTCGACGCAGGCGATTTGATAGTTGCAAAGATAGATTCCTACGACAGAACACACGACCCACAATTAGCAGTCAGTGAACCTGGACTTGGAAAGATAACTCGTGGGCAGATACTGAGAGTCACACCGACAAAGATCCCTAGAATAATAGGTCGGAAGGGTTCAATGATATCGACGATCAAGCAGGAAACAGGATGCAACGTAATTCTTGGACTCAACGGCATCGTGCTTGTGACAGGAAAGACTTTAGAGGATGAAGCGTTGGCTACGACGGCTATTCGCAAAATCGAAGACGAATCTCACACAAGCGGCCTAACTGACCGCATAACCCAGATGTTGAAAGAGGCTAAAGGAAAGAAGGAGGAAAAGAAAGATGAATGATAAACCAGAAAAACTGATTGATAAAAAGGGCTTAAGGTTAGACGGAAGAAAGTTCGACGAGCTAAGACCTCTAAAGCTTGAAATCGGCATTTTGCCCAATGCTGACGGCTCCGCGTACATTGAGCACGGGAAGAACAAGATTTTGGCGGCCGTTTACGGTCCCAAAGAGGCGCATCCGAAACACATGGCGCTTCAAGATCGGACGCTTTTGAAATGCCGCTATCACATGGCACCCTTCTCAGTTCAAGAACGCAAGTCACCAGCACCGTCAAGAAGAGAGGTCGAACTCTCAAAAGTCATCCGCGAATGTTTCGAACCCACAGTGTTCGTTGAATACTACCCGCGAACCATGATAGACGTTTTCATAGAGGTCCTGCAAGCGGACGGCGGAACAAGATGCGCAAGCATTACCGCGGCATCATTGGCTCTAGCAGACGCGGGAATCCCCATGCGAGACTTGGTAGTGGCATGCGCAGCAGGAAAGGCAGGAGACACGATAGTGCTGGACTTGGATGACACTGAAGACAAGTTGGGGGTGGCAGACGTTCCAGTTGCTTACATGGCGAGCCTGAATGCTGTGACGCTTCTTCAGATGGATGGTAAGCTTTCGCTCGACGAGTTTGAATCCGCCCTGAACCTTGCCCTCGAAGGATGTAAGAGAATCTATGCAATGCAGAAAGAAGCGTTGAAAAACAAGTATGCGACCGCTATGGAGGTTGAAGAATAATGTCAGTGATTACGAAAGTGAAAAAGAAACAGATCGAGCAGTTCATCGACAAAGATAAACGCCTAGACGGCAGGGAGTTGATGGATTACCGCGAGATAAAGATTGAACAAGGCCTGATCGAACGTGCTGAAGGCTCGGCAAGAGTCCTTCTCGGCAAGACTGACGTCCTTGTAGGCATAAAGATCGAAGCAGGCGAACCATTTCCTGACACGCCCAACGATGGCGTATTGACTGTAAACGCTGAACTCGCGCCCATTGCTTCACCATCATTCGAAACCGGGCCGCCGAATGAGAACTCTGTAGAGTTAGCCAGAATCGTCGACCGAGGCATAAGAGAATCCAAGATGATTGACACAGAGAAGCTTTGTATTGAACCAGGCAAGAAAGTCTTCGTCGTGTTCGTTGACATTTACGCGCTTAACCATGATGGAAACTTGATTGATGCCGCGGCTCTGGCTGCTGTTGCTGCTTTGATCAATACGAAAATGCCTAACTACGAGATTGAAGACGGTGAAGTGAAGATCAAACCGGGCTACACGCAGTTGCCGATCAAGCAGCATCCGATTACGGTGACTTGCGCGAAGATTGGCGATAAGCTGATTGTTGATCCTTGGCTGGAGGAGGAGCAGGCGATGGATGCTAGGATTTCGATGGCGATTGATGATGATTTCAACATTTGCGCCATTCAGAAGGGCGAGAACGGGTTCTTTGAACCGAAACAAGTATTAGAAGCGGCAAAAATAGCCAAGGACAAGGCCAAGGAACTCCGCAAACAACTCGACTGGTGAAAAACGCTTTGGGACGAACCAAAAAGGTGGGACCTGCACGCGGGCTGGGCGTCCGCTACGGGTCCACTGTACGAAAACGCTACGTCAAAACAGTGGTTGAACTGAAGAAAAGCCACAGATGCCCAGCATGCGGCTTTCCACGAGTGAGAAGGCAGAGCGTAGGCGTCTGGAAATGCCAGAAGTGCGGCCACACCTACACGGGAGGAGCATACACACCAACAACAAAATTGGGCATAGTTGCAAAACGCATGGCCAAGGGCACACCAACGGCAGAAGCCCTGAAAGCACCGGAACCGGAAACGCTCGAAGAAGAAACCGAAGAAGTTGACTGACACAGTTTCCCATGTTTCTTAATATCCTATTTTTCACTTATTCACGAAACACATTGCAGTGACGTTTGGATTTGTCATTCACATGGAGAACTAGCATCGTGAAGGCAAGCGCCCGCATACGTTTCAAGTTTTCATCAAAAAAGGATCTAAGCACAGTCTTTGAAGCCCTAAAACCAGAGACGAAAATTCTCCCAGCTCGTTCAAAAGCTACACTGCAGAAAGAAGGCGAGTTTCTTGTCTTGGAGGTTGAGGCATGCGACACAGTAGCTCTGCGCGCGACGTTAAACGCCTACTTAAGATGGGAAAATTCAATAGTGAGCGTTTTGCAGGTTTTGAACGTTCATTGACTTGATTGGACGAAGCCCTCTTCTGGTCTGAAGCCCCCTTTCTCATACTGAGATTCTACCCTCTGGTGAGACCTGGAGCAGGTTGAACAAGCATTCGAATCATAGAGTCACAAGCGGTTGTCGTGTGTGGCTAAAGCTAAATAGGAAGGGCCGTTGTCTGAGTTTAAGGCTTCTGCAACGCGGATCGTTTGTCGAAATCATGCGGAAGCTTTGTCCGTCAATTTGGTTTGATGATGATGTCGAAGGGTAAGGAGGACAGTTTAAGCATTGGCGAGAAGAGGCATCCTGTTGGAGAGTTGTTCCTTCTTTCGCTGGTTGTCTCGTACTTTGCTACAAGCCCGATCGGTATTTTGACGGGTCTCTTTCTGCTCAGGATAGCAGAGACGTTTGGGGTTTCTAAAGGTGTTATGGGACAGATTAACACGCTTTCTTCTGTTATTGCAGTGATTTTCGCCTTATTCATGGGTTTATTGAGTGTTCGGTTCAAGCACAAGTTGTTGTTGATCGTAGGGCTGTTGTCTCTCAGCGTTTCTGCCATAGGTTGCTACATTGCCTGGGATTTCTACTCGATGTTCGCGCTATACTCTTTGAGTGGGATAGGAATTGCCATGGTTTCGCCGATGGCCATTGCAATGATTGGGGAGCATCTGGCTCTGGAGAAGAGAGCTAGAGCGGTAGGCTTGGTTATAGCTGGGGGTTCGCTTGCCTACCTGATTGGGGCACCGATTATGGGTGTGATTGCTGATTTTGGAGGTTGGCGTATGACCCTTCTAGGATTTGTGATACCTTTTTCGCTTGTGAGTCTCTTTCTGGCTTTTGTCAGTGTGCCTTCAGCACCGTCTAGTCATGAATCCTCGGTTGGTGCGGAGAGCTATCTGGAGAGCCTCCGAGAAATAGTTACAAACAGGTCTGCTATCGGTTGCTTGATTGGCAACGTATTTCGAAACGCGGCGTTCATGGCGATCCTGCTTTACTCTACATCGTTTTTCATTGAACGTTTTTGGTTGCCAGAGGATCGTGCTTCCCTTGTGATTCTGGGTGCTGCCCTGTGCTACACTTTGGGTAGCGTTGTCGGTGGTTCACTGGTGAGTAGAATCGGAAGAAAACTTTCAACGGTTTCGACCGCTATTCTGGCAAGCACATTCACAATATCCTATGCTTACGTGCCTAGTCTTTGGCTTTCCTTGGCCTTGAACTTCACGTCGGCTTGGTTCATGGGTATGATGGCTTCAGCTGCTAGCAGTCTGACTCTTGAGCAGGTTCCGAGATTCCGTGGTTCGATGATGTCGTTAAGCTCTGCGGCTACAAGCCTAGGTTCTGCGGTTGGCGCCGCAGTTGGTGGAATGGCGCTTATCTGGTACGATTACGAGACTTTGGGAAGCATTCTAGGAGTAATGGGCATAGCTTCTGCTGTCATCTTCTACTTCCTAACAACAGATCCGACACACGGAAAGACTTAGATTGTGCTAGTTTGTTTCTTTTGCGAGCATCGCAGCTATTTTCAACGCGGTTTCGATGTTCCTTCGGAGTTCGCTCATTCTTGGTGAGGAATTCCTGTAGTATTCCACTGCTCCTCTGTCTTTCGTTCTGAAGAGGATCAGGTTGGTGGGGTAAAAGTAGTGGCCGAACACGTCTTTTGCTCGCAGAGATTCCGTGACATCTCCGGAAGGTTGCTTGACATGTATTCGAATGAAACCAACCTTGTCGCCGTGTTTCTTCGCCATGTCTTTCGCCAGCTTGTCCAGTTTCGGCTTCTGTCTCTTGCAGGCAGGGCAATTATCTCTGCTGATAGCAATGACATGGACTTTCCCGAGGCCAAGCGCCAAGAGCTGCAGAGCTGGTTTGGCTTTTTTTGAGATTTGCTTCTCGAGTTCAGTGAATTCCAATTGATCGATTGGCATAGAACTTTATCAGCGATTGATCGTATTTAAGCAGTCTGGCAATGTTTTCCGTATAGCCCTTGCCGGATATGGACAGCCGATTGGCTAAGGCAGAAACTTGGCTACTAAGAGTATGATGGACATGAAGACGATTGACTGGGAAACTAGGGTAATCCATTTTGGGTTGTTTGCGGATAGTTGTACGATTCCCTCTGCCGTGAGGCTTTCTTTTGTGGATGCGTATTCCTTTGAAAGAGAATAGAGCCTTTTGTAGTTTCTGAGCACGATGAAGTCGGCTGCCACTATAGTCAGAAGGAAGAGGGACAGGATTGGATGTTTGTTTGCTAGAGTCAACGTGAATGCTGTGACCATGAAAGCGCCACCGAGACCCAGCATTAGCATGGCAAGAAGAGAAGCTTTGACTAGCCCTATGCGCACAGTTAACGTGTTGACGCCGTTTGCTTTGTCACTAAAGTAGTCTCGGGTTTCGGTGGGTATGATTATAGCGTATACGGTCACGGCTTGCCCGGCTAGGAACAAGAGAAAGACCAGGTTCAGTTCCGATGTGATGCTGTGGTACACGAAGGTTACGGGCAGAATGCTGAGGACGAGTAACAGCGTTAGCATAGCCAGCCAAGACCGAGACTTGAAACGCAACGGAGGGACATTGTAGGCGTAGGTTAGGAACATGGCAACTGTCAATAGGAGAAGCAAGACTGGTTTGACTTGGATCAGAAGAAACGGAACGATAAGAGCTAGGCAGATCATGAACTCGACTGCTATGACAGACTTGATCTTGGGTTTTCCCAAAGCGTTCGTCGCCTGGACTAGGTATTGTTTGCGTGGTTCATTGGAGTCCAGTTCGTGATCGCTTAAGGTGTTCAGTTGGGCTCCGATGGCAGAAACAACCGTGATATTAGCAAAAGACAGAGCTGTCAAGATTGCTAGTTGCGGGGTAAGGTCTGACGATGGGTTGATGCTCCAAGCGAGTCCCATCACAAGAGAACCGCAATTGGCAGGAAGAAACTCGGGCCTGGAAACAACCTTAAGCAGTCGCAACGTTTCAAACATCGCCAGACACGCCCGAAACCAACAACGTTCAAGGCTAAATATATAACGCAATGCTCCTTCTGTCCGGTTCATCGAAGATGCGATTCAGTATGTGAAATAACAATGACAACGCAGTTTTCTTGAGAGACATCTTCACGGTTCTCGAAGACTTTGGAAAGAAGATTCATACAAGTGAGCCGCAGTTGGCAGTTAATGGTTTTATCCAAGATGGGACTTGAGTTCTATCACCCTGAATTGGCGATAGAACAGAGATCGACCTAGAATGCGATCTTCGTGTTTCTTGAGTTGGGTTTATAGGGTGCGTGTGCTTAGTTGCTGTGCACGGAAGTAAGGTCATATGAGTGATGAGTTGTCGGGGCTTCCGCCCCAAGTTCAGGAACGCTTACTTAGACTTCAACAACTCCAACAAACACTGAATTCTGTACTCGGACAAAAACAACAGGTAGAACTCGAAATAGCCGAAATCGACCAAGCCAACACCGAGCTCCAAAAACTAGGCGAGGACGCAACAATATACAAAGCCACGGGCTCACTGATGATCAAAACCGAAAAACCCAAAGTAACAACAGAACTCACAGAACGCAAAGACCTACTAAACACACGCGTCACCATCCTGACCAAGCAGGAAGAACGCCTAAGAAGCCAAATCAAAGAAGTGCAAACCAAACTGCAACAAGACCTCAACCCAGTCACACCCCAAGCCTAAGCGCTTACGGGTGAAAACTTGGAAACCCTAGGCATACGAGAACTAACCAGCGAACAAACCGAAACCCTATGCACAATAGCAGAAGAAGCCGCAAGAAAACACATCCTATCCAAGGTTTCTTCGAAAAAGCTGGAAACGCTGAACGTCTGCGCCGAGGTTGAAGGCACAAAACCCGTCAAGCTAACAGTCGATGTGGACATCGAACTACTACCCTCAGGAAAAAACATTAACGCCAAGAAGCTTGTAAATGAAGCCATGAAAGCTGCCTTCAAGGCGGCTGAAAAATACCTGAGGGAACTCAAGTGTCCTTCAACGAAATAGCCACTCTTCTGAATAAACTAGACGCCAAACTCGTAGTATTATTATGCCATCATAACGCCGACCCAGACGCCATCTGCTCAGCCTATGCCTTCGCTAGCCTAATCAAACAAGCAAGATCCCAAACAGAAGTTGAAATAGGCGCGGCACATGGAGTGAGCCGCCTTTCAAAGCACCTTCTCAGCTTCCTACCAATAGATGTGAAAATGCAGCCGAACGTCGAAAAAGCAAACGCAATCGTGCTTCTTGACACCAACACGGTTCAGCAGTTAGGCCCGCTAGCAGACAAAATACGAAGAACACAAGCGCCAGTCATCGTCATCGACCATCATGCCGCTCATCCCGAGACACAACAGATTGCCACTTTCTGCATAACAAACGAAGAATCCTCCTCAACATGCGAAGTCGTCTACAGCCTCTACAAACAAGCCAACCTTCCACTAGGAGCAAATGAAGCCAAAGCCCTATTCCTAGGCATCGCCTTCGACACACGTCACTTCATTCTCGCGAACTCCACGACACTCAAAAACATAGCAGAGCTCATAGACGCTGGAGTAAACGCACAGGAAACGCTAGCCATGCTCTCGCTGCCAATGGACTTCTCGGAACGCGTAGCCAGACTCAAAGCCAGCAGAAGAATCAAACTCTTCAAAATCAACGAATGGATAATCGCGCTATCACACATCAGCGCCTTTCAAGCCTCAGCCGCACGAGCCATCATCGAACTAGGCGCCCATGTAGCAGTAGTAGCAGGACAAAATAACGAAAGCCTCGAAATCAGCATGCGTGCCAACCCGGAATTCCATAAGCAAACAGGCATACATCTAGGCAAGGATATCGCCAAACCCCTAGGCGAATATTTGAACGGTATGGGCGGTGGGCATTCCACTGCCGCAGGCGTCAACGGAGCGGGTGACATCGATACAGGACTTAAACGATGTTTGCGTCTTTTGAACGAAAAGATAGGTGGCAGTAGCTAGAAACAGGTAGCTACTCTTAAATGAAGCGACTACCCGCATAGAACTGTTCAGGCAGTGCCATCATGGCCTTGATCGAAACCAGAAACGTTACTTACACGTACCCTGGCGCTACCAAACCATCAATCAGCGACGTTTCTATAAGCATCGAGAAAGGCCAATTCACACTCATAACCGGCCCAAGCGGGTGCGGAAAAACGACCCTCTGCCGATGCTTCAACGGCCTAATCCCACACTTCTACCAAGGCGAACTCCAAGGCGAAGTGATCGCCGCTGGACTGAAAGTTGCAGAACACCCAATCTACGAACTAGCCAAACACGTCGGCCTCGTCTTCCAAAACCCCGAAAACCAACTGTTCGCCCTCTCAGTCGAAAAAGACGTAGCCTTCGGACTCGAAAACCTCGGCTTGTCGAGAGAGGAAATGCGAGAGAGAGTAGACTGGGCATTAAAGCTTGCAGGAATACACGATCTCAGAGAGCGAGCACCACACGAGCTTTCAGGCGGGCAACAACAACGCGTCGCAATCGCCTCCGTCCTAGCTATGCAGCCTGAAGTCATCGTCCTCGATGAACCAACCAGTTTCCTCGACCCGCTAACCGCCAAGAAGATTTTTGAAGTCATCTACGACCTAAACAAGCGACTCGGAACAACCGTCATCCTTGTAGAACATAGGTTGGATTTGACAGCCAAATACACAGATCACATCATCATAATGGATGAAGGCAAAGTCGTTCAAGACGGTGAACCACACAAAATTCTGCGCTCTGAAGAAGCACGACTGATTGGCATAGGCATACCAAAAGCAACCAGACTCTATCAGGTACTCACGAAGGACGGCGTAGACCTGGGTAACCAGATTCCGCTGTCTTCAGAGGACATGGCTCGACTGATACGAGAGGCACTCCAAAGCCAATGATTGAAGTCAAAAACGTCCACTTCACCTACCCAAACGGCGTAGAAGCACTCAAAGGCATGTCAGTAACCATTCACGACGGTGAATTCCTAGCCATCATGGGACAAAACGGAGCTGGCAAAACCACTCTAGTAAAAACCTTCAATGGGCTCCTCAAACCCACAAAAGGAAAAGTGCTCGTCGACGGAACGGACACCACAAAAACGAGCGTCGCCACCCTAGCCAGAAACGTAGGCTTCGTCTTCCAAAATCCCGACAGCCAGCTTTTCAGCGAATCAGTCGAAGAAGAAATAGCCTTTGCACTTAGGAACTTCGGATTCGAGAAGGATGTCGTGGAAAAACGCGTAACATGGGCCCTGAACCTTCTAGCCTTGACACAGTACCGAAAAACCTCACCATTCATGCTCAGCGGCGGCGAAAGAAAACGCGTCGCCCTAGCTTCAGTTCTTGCTTGGGACCCCAAGATGCTCATCCTCGATGAGCCAACGATTGGACAGGATTATCAGCAGAAGGAAAAGCTTCGTCAGTTCATCATGCAGATGAAGACCCAAGCAAAAACCGTCGTCATAGTCACGCATGATGTCGAGTTTGTAGCTGAATGTAACCCAAGAGTCCTGCTAATGCGAGAAGGAAGAATCGTCACCGATGGCGAAGCCCACAAAGTCCTCACAGACCCGCAGGCTCTGGAACAAGCATCCATCGTGCCTCCGCAGATCGCCCAAATCTTCCTTGAACTATCCGACTTAGGGCTTCCGAAAGACATCATCGACGTCTACAAGGCTCAACGAATACTGCTCGACAGACTGGGGAAGAGAACCACGTGAGCGTCTTCGAAGGACTCAAGTTCCGCAAAGTCCACTCGCCCATTCACAACCTCGACCCCAGAATAAAATTCATCTACGTCTGCGCCATTTTCGCCACAGCCATAACCTTCTCAGAAACGCTGCCTCTGATCGTGCTTTTCCTGATGCAGATTCCATTTGTCACGTTGGCGGGCGTCAAACGCGAATGGGTACGTTCAATGCGGGGCGCAGCCTTCCTAGCCACAATCATATTCTTAACAAACTTTGTAGCCTCGTACTTCAGCGCTGGCTACGTCATCACAGCAAAGAACACTGAAAACGCCTTCGCCCTGACGCTTCGCTTCATAGTGCTCGTCGAATCTTTCTCAGTCTTCTTCCTAACAACCTCACCAGACCACTTAGGACTAGCCCTAGAACAAACCCACGTCCCCTACGAGCTTGTCTTCGCCTTCACAACCGCCGTCCGCTTCGTACCTGTCCTAGCCGAAGAAGCACAGACAATAATGGACGCCCAGAAGGCTAGGGGTTTGGAGCTTGAACGCGGAAACTTCCTCAAGAGAATCCGAAACTACATCCCAATCCTCATTCCGCTCATCGTTAGTGCGATTCGCCGAAGCCTTGAACTAGCGGAAGCCATGGAATCCCGTGCTTGGGGAGCTACGAAGAAACGCACGAACTTGTACGTGCTCAAGATTCATAAGGGCGATTTTGCCTTGATTGTCCTTATTGTGCTTATCTTGATAGCGGCAGTTTATGTGCGTTTGTATGTTGCCGTTCCGTCTGTGAACCAGCTTCTGAGCGGCTTTTTCTAAACCGCAAGGCTTTTAATGCGGACATCCGTGTAAAGGGTTCCTCGGAGCACGAAAAGAATTGAAATGGTTGAAAGCCGCGGCTGAAGAAATCGTTTCTTGCATCGAACGCTCCATCGAAGACCTTGACATGGAATCCGTTGAGGAATTCATCAAACTCCTGCTCAAAGCCAAAGAGAAGAAAATATTCATCGTAGGCATGGGAAGAAGCGGCTTCGTCGGTCGAGCCTTCGCACTACGCCTCATGAACCTGGGCTTCAACGTCTACTTTCTCGGTGAAACCATAACTCCGGCAGCCGAAAAGGGCGACATGCTAATAGCCATTTCAGGAACAGGCTCCACAAAAATGGTTCTGACTGCCAGCTCGGCCGCAAAAGACATCAACGCCACAGTCGTGGCCATTACGTCGTTCCCAAAATCTCCACTAGGCCAAATGGCAGACCAAATCGTCCAGATCAAAGGAAGAACAAAAGAAGGCTCACCACGAGAGGACGACTATCTAGCTCGACAAATAATCGGCGAACGCGAACCCTTGACGCCGCTGGGAAGCGTTTTCGAGAACAACTGCATGGTCTTCCTAGACAGCCTCGTCGTAGAGCTGATGCAAAGGCTAGGGCAGCATGAAGCAGACTTGAAACGCAGACACGCAACCATAGAATAGGGAAGCCAGCAAGATCGAACCAATCTAGCGGTTGCCTTTTTTCTTGGCGTAGTCTTCTTGAAGCTTTTCAGCGAGCTTGCTGTCTTTCAAGATAAGCGCTCCGCGATATCCACAGCTTCTACATTCCCAAAGAGACCATAGTTGTGGAAGACCTGAAGCCCAGAAGACATTTGTTGAGCCGCATCTTGGGCAGAAGGTAATGCCTCTTTTTTGAGCCTTGCGCTCAGGTCTAGGCACATGGTTTGCGTCTTCTGGTGTTGGATTCATGTTGAGTCTTCTGTTTTAGATGATGCGCACATGTTGCTTTTTAGGGTGTTTGGTTTTAATGTTGCTCATGATTGGAAGTGCATACAACTTATTAAGACTCAATACACACTATATTCGTACAACACTAGCACACATCCTAAACAAAAAAGAGCAACACACACGGTGAAAACTTCAATGCCGAAGACTTCCAGAACGGTTGAAGAAACCGAAGTAGGCATAATACTCAAGGAAGAGGTCAGAAAACCAACCGCTTTCAGGGAAGTCTACGCAATACAGGAACCCTATGTTTACGCAGCAATCGTGAAAGAACCAGAAACCCAAAAAACGCTCTACGAAGTCATAGAGCCAACGCTTCAGCCTGAAGAAGAAAAAAGACTGCGGGAAATAAAGCAATTTCTGATGGAAGAAGTCGACGTAAACCTAAAAGACATAGAAACAAAAGAAAAAGCAGAAAACTATCTCAAAGACAAAACGCGAGAAATAATCAAGAGATACCACATCAAAGTCCCCGCAGAAGCCATCGACAAGCTCGTGTACTACGTTATAAGGGATTTCATAGGCTACGGAAGAATCGACCCACTAATGAAAGATCACTTGATCGAGGACATTTCCGCTGATGGAGTGGGCATACCGCTTTACGTCTGGCACAGAATGTACGAATCGTTGCCCACGAATATACTGTTCAAGGATGAAACCGAACTAGATTCGTTCATAATTCGCCTGGCGTATTTGGCGGGCAAGAACATCTCCATAGCCTCTCCGATTCTAGACGCTTCACTCCCTGAAGGTAGCCGCATCCAATTGACTTACGGAAGCGAAATCACAAGAAGAGGCTCAACCTTCACTATCAGGCGTTTCAGAGTTGACCCGCTTTCCATCTCAGATCTGATCTCATTCAAAACAATCTCCTCAGAAATGGCCGCTTACCTGTGGTACATCATAGAAAACAGAGCCTCAGTGATGATAGCTGGCGGTGTGGCGTCTGGAAAGACAACCATGCTGAACTGTCTGTCAATGTTCATCAAACCTGAGATGAAAGTCGTGAGTGTTGAAGACACGCAGGAACTCAACCTTCCGCATGAGAACTGGATACCGTCAGTGGTAAGGTTGGGTTTCGGACATGAGGACAAGAGAAGTGGCAGCATAACGCTTTTTGATCTTTTGAAAGCAGCCGTCAGACAGAGGCCAGACTACATTATCGTAGGCGAGGTTCGCGGAGAAGAAGCATACACGCTGTTCCAGGCCATGGCAACGGGCCATCTTGGAATGTGCACGATACATGCAGAGTCGGTCGAAGCTGTAATAAACCGACTGGAATCCGAACCTATGAACATACCGAAACCGCTTATCGCCATGACTGATGTCATAATGGTCATGTCCAGAACCGAAATTGAAGGTAGACCAGCAAGAAAAACAACCGCCGCAGCAGAAGTCATAGACCTCGACCCAAAGACGAACAACATACGCACCAACGCGATCTTCACATGGAACCAGAAAGAAGACACGTTCGTTTTCTCCGGCCACAGCAGCATTCTGGAAGAGCACATGAAAAAGCTGGGAATCACAGAAGAAGACATCAGAAGCGAACTGAACGCTAGGAAAACCGTTCTCGAATGGATGGTTCAAAAAGGAATCCGCCGCTACTTGGACGTCGCCAACGTCATCAGAGAATACTACACTAACCCGAAGCGTGTCTTCCAGAAAGCCAGAGTGGGACTGAAATGAAAAGCAACAAGGCCCTCGACAAGATCAGAGCACTTTTCAAAAATATCAACGCAAAGCTCAACGTTCCATTCTTGAAACTTCCAAAGATAAGATCGGACGCAAAGCAAGAAAGAGCCAAGTTCGTATTTGAAAATCCACATTCCTTAGCCTATCAGCTTATTGGAGAGAAAATAGGGCGCGTCTTGCCACTTTTCGACGACTTAGACTCTAGGTTGCAACGTTCAGGCTTGAAAGTGAACTTTAGAGCTTACATCAGCCTGACTGTTTTGGCGACTATCTTCATCTCGCTAGCTGCATTAGCCTTTGTTCCGTGCTTAGTGTTCATCGTGTTCAGAGTTCCACTTTTCCCAGCAGTTCTGTTCGGCATAGGAGGAAGCCTATTCGCAGTTGCGTTTTCGACAATCGGATTCTACCTCTACCCGGTTTATCGCGCAGACAAGCTCAAAAGAGAACTGGACGACGAGTTGCCTTTCACAACTGGTTACATGGCTATTCTTTCGAGCGCGGGAGTCTCTCCAGAGAAGATATTCTACTCGCTTTCAAACCTCAGCGTGCCTCTTGTGGTTTCTGGCGAAGCCAAAGACATCGTAAGAGACGTGAGTCTCTTCGGACGAGACATAATCTCAGCTCTTGAAGAAGAATCCAAGCGAACGTCCTCCGAAAGATTCCGTGAAATGCTGGAAGGATTCATTTCAACAATACATTCAGGTGGCAACCTAGCAGCCTATCTTCGCGAGAAATCCAAACAGTACATGAGACTCAAGAGAATAGGACTGAAAAAGTTTTCTGACACGCTATCGATCCTGTCAGAGTTCTATGTTACCATACTTGTTACAGGACCACTGCTTCTAGTCATCATGCTTGCAGTCATGGCCATGCTTGGCGGCGGTTCCCTAGGCATGCTGAGCCCAGACCTCATACTCAGCCTGCTCACCTACATGGGCATACCGTTGGGCTCAATAATGTTTCTCATAATCTTGGATGCTGTCTCACCCAAATGGTAATAGAAATGCCGAAAATAACCAAGGAAATGAAGAAAATCGCATGGATCGTTTCAGTTTCCCTAGCAACCGCCATAATGTTTGCGGCCTGCTTCCTGTTTTGGGGAAAAAAAACATTCGACGACTTCGTCTTCTTCGCCTTAATAGCAGCCGTTTTTCCACCAGCCATATTGAACTACATTGAGTTCAGATGGAGAAAAACGGTTGATGAACGTTTGCCAGATCTCTTCAGAAGCATAGTTCAAGGTCAAGAAACCGGCATGACACTTCCACAGGCCTTGGAAAACGCAGCGAAAAGAGACTATGGGCCTCTGACGGCTGAACTGAGAAAAATGACTTCACAAATCTCTTGGGGAATGTCTTTTGAAGACGCATTGCTGGCCTTGGGGAGACGCGTCAACACCGTGCTCTTTCAGCGAACGGTGCCGCTGATAATCGAGGCAAGTCGTTCCGGCGGACACGTTGAAAAAGTGTTTGATCCGATGGGCAAGTTTGTTCAGTCAACCCTGATGCTCGACAAGGAACGCAAAAACCAGACAAGACCATACGTTGCGATAATCTACGTGGCCTTCTTCGTGTTCCTATTCACTATCATACTGCTCTTCAAATCATTCTTCGCCAGTATTGAAGGCTTGCCAATTCTTGGAGCCACAGCAACACCAGCTGAACAGATACGCCGGATATTCTTTCACATGACTACCATCCAAGCCTTCTTCGGGGGACTCGTAGCTGGAAAAATGGGCGAAGGAACAATAACCGCTGGCCTGAAACACAGCCTCATTATGATGCTAGGCGGCTACATAGCCCTGAAAATCTTTCTAGGAGCATGAGAGAATGGCAAAGAAGTGTCGCTTCTTCCATGACAGGCGGGCAATAACCCCAGTATTAAGCAACCTCTTGCTTATGGTAGTTGCCGTAGCAGCCATGGCTATTGCCACCATGGCGACCTATGTCATAACGACTGGTCTCAGGGAGAATATGAGCGAACGCGTTATTGCTGAGGATGTGTGGTTTAACCCTTCGACCGGAAGCATTCAAGTTTATTTGCGCAACATTGGAAAGGTGGCCATTCACGTTTCAGCAGTCTATGTTAACCACACTTCCCGATTCTTTGCCTCACCTTCCACGCTTGAGATAAACGAACACAGTTGGCTTAACGTTTCATTCGCTTGGGCTTCTGGTAGCCTGTACTTCATAGATGTTGTAACGACCAGGGGGACGCATGTTGGAGGTTATTATGAAGCGCCTTAGGCTGGACAAGCGGGGAGTAAGCAACGTAATAGTCGTTATGCTCAGCCTCGTTCTGATAGTAATTGTGGTTGCCAACGTGATACTCTGGAGCTACCAAATGAACCAGCTAGATTGGGAAAGAATGCAGGAAAGAATCACACTTACAGATGCCGAACGCATAAAGCACTCGCCCTGGTCCACTAGCCAAAACGAATACGCAATCAATGCTGGAAGCCGCTTGAACGGGACCTACGTTTACACGCAGGCTATTGACGGCAATTACGAAACATTCAGGGAAAGAGAAGAACTCGCACTAGCGAGCTACAACCCAACTGGATATAATCTGATCGGCCTAACGAAATACGTTTCAGGCACGACTGCAGACTTAGCAACCGACAACGGAGCATACATGACCTTCAGAAGCTACTCATCAGCGTTCTCCGCTCAGATAACATACGTGCACAGCGAAACTGTTACGATTGCAGGCGCACCCTACTATCAGATGAGACTCGCAGGTGCGGATTCCGCAGGATTGACTCTCTCAGTAGATGCTTCAACCACGGGCCGCAAGCTGTGGGCAAAATCCGTATATCCGCTCATAGGAATCACCTCGATACCAACTAGCACGTGGACGATCTATTATCGTGGCTACAAGACTGGGTCGAATCCGGTCGTTCATTGCGATGTTGACATTATAATAAGAAAAACGGATGGCACGATGCGAACTACGATTGCCACGGATGTTGCGAATTCTGCAAATCTCAACAGAGATACGTGGGGCACTGTTTCAGGAACCTATGCCTGGAATGACTATGCGGTCGTGAATGACACTGATTTTCTCGAAGTCGACTACTACGGTCATGTGACAACCAGCCAATCCAACAGGAATGCATACCTCAGAATTGATGATTCCAGCTTGGCATTGGGCGACCAAACAAAGAATGCGGGAATAATGCTTCCCAACAAGCACACAACCGAGATAGAGCTAGCAGGATCCAGCAACGCACAAACATGGCAAAGCGTAATGTGGACGGTAAACAGCGCCTTCACAACCGCAAACGTAAACGTAACACTGCAACTCTACAACTATAACACAAGCCAATACCCAACAAGTGGAAACGGCTACATTACCTACATCTCAAGTGCAACGCCAAGCAATGACGAAACAAAGAACCAAACAATAACCTTGAACCCAACCCAATTCAGAGGCCCGTCAGGTGAATGGATGATAAAGATCATAGGAACAAAAAACACGAATTCACCCTTTGACCTCAAAACAGATTGGACTGAATATAGAACGACAACTCAAGGCAACTACAGAATGGATATCACCGGAGAATTCGTCTTAGACTTTTCTACGTATCCGTTATCCCAAACACGCTCAATTGAGATACAGATTCGCTATAGAGCTAGTGATCCATATGAACGCTGGTTTCTGAAAGCCTACAACTGGTCCAAGGCAGAATACGATGATGCAGGGTTCAATTCAACAGCGGGCGATTTGCCAACAACAGGGTTCAAAAGCTACACAGTGAACTTAACGACCGTTTGGCAAAGCTATGTTCAAACCAATGGCACGGCAAGAATCGAGTTCTGCGATGCAGAACCTGATGTCAACCAGACAACAGTCGACATCGATTTTCTCGGCGTCAAAGCAATCATTGACGGAGCCAGATTCGCTCTTCAAAACGAAGGCCCGACGACATGTCACATGGTAGCCTTATGGATATTGAATTCAACTGTGCACAAACGGTATGAGGCTGACTACTTCCTCAACTCTGGGATGAACGGCAGCTACGTCAGAGTTGACATGCACTTGCCTCAAGATGATTTCATTGTAAGAGTCGTGACTGAACGAGGAAACGTTGCAGTATTCAGAAGTAGCTAGAAAATTACTTGGATATTTGCTTACTGCTTCATTTCCTGGATATTTTCTCTTTCAGAGCTTTTATCGCTTCTTTCTGGCTCTTTGCCTCTATTATCTGAATGTTATAGAGTTCTGCCATCTTCTTTCCATTTTCGCTTAACTCAGGAATCGCGATCAGATAAGCATTATCGGGAGAAACATCATATACTTTGGCAAACAACGCGATTACTGGTTGTTCCGGCACAACGGCTCCTGTAGATGTCGCTAGATCGATCACTGTTACTTTTTTTGTCATTCCACCCTTAGAGGCGGCTATGTCGAAAACGTGGTTTGCGCCAGATTTGCCCTTTAGAAAAGCTGGACTTTCAACCTCAAACCCGTTGTCACGCAGGAAGTCTCGAATTGGTGTAATCACAACCCAATCTAGCGAAACCTCTTCCTTAACTTCCTCTTTCAGACTGTATGAGTAAACGTCTCTGATGACGGTATCTTCGAAGTTTGAGTTTGCGTGGCAGTCTCTGCAGAAGTGTGCAGTTATGGGTATGTCAAAGCTTTTGTTGCACTCTTTGCAGGTGCACCATATTCCGGCTTTCCGGTAGTCTACGTCAAGCTTATTCAATTCATCATGGCATTTTGGACAAAGAAGCTTGTTGCCTTTCTGGAAGTGCCCTTCAACATCCATGTACCCACATTTAACGTGCTCAATCAAGGAACTCTTTTGGATGTCAAAGGACTTGCAGTATGGACAGCAGTAGCGAGCAGAGATGTTTGCTGAAGCGCACTTGGGGCAATACAGTATCTTGTCGTAAAGTCTTCTTTTCAATACGCCAGCATCATGAAGCTTATTCAGGAAATCCTCGGCATTCGAACCGCCTCCCAGAATTGCCTCTACAATCGGGTATCTGTAGCCGACCTTCGGATCGTAAACTGGCTCAAGTTCACTCATCTCGCCACTCAGAAACTTGCTTAGAAAAACCTGTGTGTTACGATCTTTGTACAGGTCTGCACGCTCAGCTTTACCCGGTTTCAACATTCTTCACACAAGCCAAACCAGATTTCTTTTCTCATGTTTAACCAACATTTTGAGCCTACACTCTTAATAATTGTTTGCATCACGACCAGACTCTTTGCACAGACGATTTCAGAAGCAAGCACGCTCATGGTTCTCTTTCACCCGGATTCTGGGATAGACTTCAAACTCGCATAGTCTATTTCCAATAGGTGCTTACGCGTCTTGTATCGACGAATGCAAAGACTCTTTTAGGAATTGCCGTTTCCATCATTTTTCACAACTCAACCTGGTTCAACTGAGAATATCCTGTTGCCGTCAGGAATAAAGCGTTTAGGACTTCGCAATTCAGAATCAGAATCCTGAGTGTTCGTTCACAGTCACATTTTTTAATAAGTACAGCAATATTGCAACTGCATCGTACTCATGAAAAGGAATAACACTAATGGTGAACTGAATGTCGACTCAAAACCTGCAGAAAAGCCCACCAGCTCGCTGGACAACATTGAAATCACTGACACCAACAATCCTTTTCCTTGTCATAGCGACCATTGCCGAATATCTGATTGTCCTTTATGCTGTGAGCCTAGGCGTCAAGGATGCGTCCTTGCTTCAATGGAGCTTCCAGCTTCCCGGAACCACATGGAATGCTACATTAGCGGTAAGCCCGCTGTTTCACCTAGTTCCGATAACCGCCATTATCGCTCTCATAACCAGTTGGATGTATTTGAAAGGGCATGTTGCCTTCAGACCCCAAGAAGCGTGGAGAGGAAAAGCGGGTCAGGCAGGTAAACGGGGCAAGCCGGAATCGAAGGCAAGTCGAGCTTTGAAGCGTTTCTTCGGAAGAGTGGAATCGGGTCTTTCAAGGCTCAAAGGTATTGGGTACGTTGTAAAAAAGATACGTTTCGCCAGAGCCGCGGTAAGAAGCGCTTTGGCTGTATTGCTTCTGTTCACCCTATTCATCACTGTAACGGTTCTCTTGGCGTATCCTCAAGCGATCTACCGAGCAATATCTAGCGCCTACCAAAGTGACCCCTCATTGCTTGGCTTCATGAAAGCCTCGGGGCAAGCCTTGGCTCCTCTAAGCGCTGCAGGAAACGCTTTCATGTTCGCCGCTCCTGGATTCAGAGGCCTCGCACTAGATTTCGGGGGCTTAATCAGCCCATTAGCGAAACTAGATAATGCCGGGAAGTACCTTGCTATCCAGAATGCCGCGGCATGGCTTTCCGCACTAATGGCTTTGTTCTACGTGGAATTTCTGCAGAAAAACCGCCCTTATAGAAAGAAATAGATCACAGTTAAGGGGTTTTGATGGCTGACCATCCTCGATTTGGTCCAGCCGGGATTCCGCCGACGTTTGCTTTGATGAAGACTGCCCTAGAAGACGTTCCTAGCTTTCTGCGTGGGGAAGGCCTTGACGCTTTCGAATACGAAGCCATCTACTGGGGCGCAAAGCCCCAAATGAGGAAAGAAGAAGCTGAGAAACTGGGATTGAGAGCGAGAGAGAATGACGTTTGGCTCAGTTTTCACGGTTCCTACTTTGTCAATCTCAGCGGCGAAAAGCAAGTCGTAGATGCAAGCAAGAAACGCTTGGTCGCCTGTGCAACTGCGGCAGAATGGATGGGAGCCCATGTTGTAGTCTTTCATCCGGGATTTCATGGCAAGAAGGTGCCAATGGAGGCTTTCAGAAGCTGTGTGGTAGCCATGAAGGAAGTTGCTACGACCATGAGGACGTTGGGGATCAAAAACGTGAAGCTTGGTGCAGAGACCATGGGTAAGAAATCGCAAGTTGGAAGCTTGGAAGACATCTTGGGCTTCTGCGAGGAAGTGGAGCAGACCCAGCTTGTGGTCGATTGGTCTCACCTGCACGCAAGAGACCGAGGACGTTTCAGAACGGTTGAGGATTTCCGCAAGGTTGTAGTGGAGATTGAGAATCGCCTTGGGAATGAAGCTGTGAAGAACATGCATTGCCACTTCACGAAGATCGAATATTCGGACAAAGGCGAACGCAGGCATCATGTTTTGGATGAGACAGGCTATGGGCCGAGCTTTGAAATGCTTGCAGAAGTAGTGGCCGAGTTCAGGCTCAGGCCTGTCATAATATGTGAAAGCCCTCTCCTGGACATTGACGCAGTGAAGATGCGAGACATCTTCAAGAAGAAGCTTGAACGCTAAGCAAACCCAAGTGCGATACTTTTTTATTCCATCCCATCTTGCTGTTCATGGGCAGATGTTTTGGTCCGACT
>JBGOYR010000003.1:0-30333 GCA_041479765.1 Bathyarchaeia archaeon
AAGGCCAAAAACAGGTGTCCTTACTACAGGAACATACAGGAAAAGGAAAATGAATATTCGTTGCTTCAACAGCAGATCACTTCTGAACCCTACAAAGCGTCAGAGATACAAAGAATCTGCCGCAAAAGAGGTTTCTGCCCCTACGAACTTGTGAAGTCCGTGCTATCAGACGCAAACGTGATCGCGCTAAGCTATCTGTATGTTTTTGACCCAGCTATACGACACGTTTTCATGAAAAACTTGGAAACACGCCTTGACAAGATCATCCTGATAATCGATGAAGCACACAATCTTCCCGAAACAGCGATAGACATCGCAAGCAGCCGTCTAACCTTATTCGCTGTAAGACAAGCCGAGATCGAGGCAAAGAAGTTCAAACACAAGGACATTGCCATATTCACGAATATTGTCAGAAACGAGATCGAACAAACGGCGGCAAAAATAGGCAAAGAGTCCCTAGTTCCTCCTGAGTTTATGGCAGAACTTGTCAAGGAAAAGGCTGAGATTGAGGAGCCTTTGACTTTTTTTGAACATTTGAATAGTGTTGGCAACGCGATAAGACGAAGCCTACTTGCTGAAGGCAAAGACCCTCGTTCCTACATTCATGGAATGAGTGAGTTCTTGAGGAGATGGATGGAGACTGCTGAGGACGAATCCTTCGTGAGGGCGATAGGCAAATACACCTCAAGAAGAGGCGTGCCCACAGCGAAACTCGAAATTGTCGCTCTGGACCCTTCAAAAATCACTGAGCTGGTCTTCTCATCAGTCTATTCTAATGTCGTGATGTCAGGAACGCTTCAGCCGCTTGAGGCGTACATGAAAATAACGAAACTGCCCGATAACACTATCCAATGCGTGGTACCTTCACCGTTCCCAAGAGATCATGTTCTACCTCTCATTAGTTGTGGAGTAACTACGGCAATGGAAAGAAGAACGCCAGACATGTATGCCAAGATAATAGACCGAATAGCGGAAATTGTACAGAATACTCCGGCAAACATGGGGATTTTCGCTGCTTCCTTCGACGTTCTAAACGCCTTGCTCGGTGCAGGATTGAAAGACTCTGTGAACAAACCTATTTTCAGTGAGCGTAGAGGCATGAGTTCCAAGGAAAACGAGAAGATGGTTGCAGAGTTCAAATCGCATGCCGATGGTAACGGCGCGGTACTTCTAGGAGTTCAGGGTGGGCGCTCGTCAGAAGGCGTTGATTTCCCGGGGAACCAAATGAATTCAGTGGCTATCGTCGGCATTCCCTATGCCGAGCCGACACCAAAGGTGAAGGCACAGATCAACTACTATGAAAAGCGTTTCCCGGGGATGGGACGCGAGTATGGCTATGTTCTTCCTGCCATGAAGAAGGCTTCTCAGGCTGCTGGAAGACCAATACGGACGCTTGAAGACATGGGTGCCATGATTTTCTTAGATCATCGGTTTGCCACGCTTTATTGTCAAAGCTTTCTTCCTCTATGGATACGTGAGAGCTTGAAGGTCCTGCCTGATGAAAAAGGCATTATTGCACGGGAACTGAGCTGTTTCTTCAAAAGAGTTTCCTAAGTGAAGAGAAATCCTCATCATCTGGGAAGGCCGGTGCTTCCTTCAGGTTCTTGTCCAACTTCACTTTTCCCACAACGACCACGGCGATTTCCCTAGACACTGGAGTAGAGATCTTGAGAGTCTTTCTTAGGTAGTCAATCTCCTGCAAGGTCCCTATGCCCATGAATTTTCTCTTTGCGTCGTAGACTGCTGCGAGTATTCCCTGCTCTTCACCTTTCCTTATGATCACAACTTTCTTTTTCGTGAATTCCTCAACTTTTCTAATGTTTTCTGCAGCAATCCAACGGTTCTTGCCGATAATCACGCTGATCTTCCCCTTCAATTCCACAAAATGCAGCGGCTTCATTCCTAGAAGCTCATGGATTTTCCTTGCTCTTTGAGCGTTTTCGCGTCCTCCATCTAAGCCAAACATCTCGCTTTCTTCAACTTTAACCCAGCTTAGTGGAAGAGACTCAACCTTGGCCTTCCTTAGGAACTTGACGTAACCAAGCTCGCGCAGGTTTTTGCGTCTTTCACGGTTTCTTTGACCCACAGCAGAAGGAGACTCAACGACGGTCTTTCTGAACTTTTCAAGGGCATTGATGAGGGTTGCCATGTCTTCATTCTGCTGGATGCAAAAAACGACATCCGGGGCAAGTTCCTCGACGAGCTTGATCTTATAGTAAATTGCGTCTTCATCTTCAATCCAGCCGTCAGTGTTTATGACAATGAAGTCAGGATTATTGATCATAATCTCTTTCTTCAGCTTAGACAAACCTTCAACTACCTTGCCGATTGCCGTGCTTGGAGAAGTAACCCCGACGAAGTAGGCATCTTTGGCCGTCAGGTTAAACAAGTCCGTCACTGGTTTTGTCACGAACGTATAGGAAACTGTGCAAGGAGGACCGATATCGGATTGCCCCAAATCCCCATCCAAGATGGCGACCTTTTTCTTGTCGCGTAACAGCCTATTTATCAGATACGTGCAGAAGCTCGACTTTCCAGAATCAATTGTACCCAACACCATTGCCGTGACGGGCTTTGCTTCAATGTTGACTAATTCTTCGTGAGCCTTGACCCATGATTGCGGAATTGTGTCTCCTTCAGTTTCCTCGACAGCCGCAGTCTCTCCTAACGAAATGTCGAACGTTGCTGTCTCCGCTACCGCAAACGGCAGTCTTTTGCCTTCGCGAACAACAAGCTTGCCGGCAGTTCCTACAATGGACCCGAATACATCTGCCTTGCCTGAGGCCAGAGTCACGGAAGCTGGACCATCAACCAAGAGCGTTTTGCCTTTTTCAACTGTTTTGTTCACTCGTTTCCCTCCGCGTATAGATTTGTCCGTTTCTTCCTGCTATCTGTATTGCTGAAACGATGTCTCTTAACCCTCTTCTATGTTTCGCTTCACTCAAGTAACGATCTGTCCCTGCTTCGCTCACACTCTCCAACGTTATGTCGTTTGGCAGTGCCTTATCGAGCGCTTGCAGGAGCCTTTCCTTGAACGCTGGGACGCCATTGCCAACTTTTATTGACACCAAATTTATCGAGGTACTCTCAAGACTTTTCAGGACGCCCCTTATCTTGTTTACTGTGTCCTCAACGCTGAAACAGTTGCCAGTCTCGACAACTCTTCCATCTGCAAGAACAGCCAATCCGAAAACTTCTCCCGGATCAATGCCTATGACCACCCTGTCATAATATCCTTTCCCTTGCATGACCCGGATGGCTTCATTGATTAAAGTCTCAGGCTCCACTCCATCCCTGTAAACCAATACTCTTTCATGTTTGATTCGCATACGCTCATTCTCAGTAGTGACAACTGCCCTGATCTCTATTGGAATCGATTCGCCTGGAGTCAAACTCAAGAACGGCACATTTCTCTTCTTCAGCTCGTTGACAATCAAGTAGTATGCTTTTCCAGAGGTCGTTGCGACAGCAATCTCAGCCTTCATGTTGCGTTCCAATTCTTTCTACACATCAATACGCAAAGCAAATTATTAGTTTCGCGGTTTATATCCTTGACGTGCATGACAGTGCTGATGAATATTCCGACAGGGAGTGTTTCAATCGACAATATCTTAGGTGGCGGCTTGCCCGCTGGAAATCTGGGCCTAATATATGGAGAAGCCGAGACCGGCAAAACCACGTTTGCCATGCAGTGTGCCGCGAGTTGTGCACGCCAAGGTCACAAAACCCTGTTCGTGGATTGTGACGGTACATTCTCAGCTCGCAGATTGTCTCAGATTGTCTCTGAACGGTTTAAGGAGATAGCTGAGCTGATAATCTTGATGAGGCCGGAGAATTTCCGAGAACAGACAACAGTCATAGACAGACTTGCAGACTACGTGACAAGGAGCTTTGGACTGATTGTCATCGATACCCTAACGTCACTCTACCGCCTTAGAGTGGCAGAATCGCCAGGTAAGACTTTTGAGCTTAACAGGGAGCTCAATCGTCAGATGGCATCTTTGGCGCAGGTTGCCAGAATCCAGAAGATCGCGGTTCTTGTGACGAGTCAAGTGCGAAGCGTTTTGAATGACATGAACGGAAGTGTAGAACCGGTAGGCACGCGAGTCGTGAAGTTCTGGGCTGACACAATAATGATCATGAAACCAACCGAAAACCCTCGAGGCATCCGAGCAGTCCTAGAGAAGAACCCGAAAGGGTCTCAACCCATGACTTTTAACCTAAAGGTAGATGAGACAGGAATACATGACTATCCGGCTGCTGACAGGTTGTGAAAATGGAAATATCCTTGCTAATCGTTGAAGCGTTGAAGTTCGTTTTTCCCGCCTATTGTGCGAACGCTGCGCCTGTACTTGTGGGCGGGGGGCAATCTATGGACTCCGGGAAAAAATTCCTCGATGGAAAGCCTATCTTTGGTAAGAACAAAACTTTCCGAGGCTTCTTTTTTGGCTTAGCTGTTGGAAGCGGCGTCGGTCTGCTGGAAAGCTTGGTTTTTCAAGGTTATCCTGTGGCGTTCGGTTTGCTGTTGTCTTTGGGAGCCTTGCTTGGTGATTTGACTGGCGCTTTCGTGAAAAGAAGACTTGGGATTGCGCCTGGTGGGTTACTGCCTATTATTGATCAGGTGGATTTCATATTGGGGGCGGTTTTGTTTTCGCTCCCGCTTTCTTTGCAGGTGATGTCTTGGGAACTCGTTCTGGTTGTGCTGGTCATAACTGTTCCACTGCATTTGGCGACGAATTTTGGCGCATACAGATTGAAGCTGAAAAGCAATCCTTGGTAGTATCATCCATTTATTTTCAGTTGTATTGTGACTTCGAGGAATATGTATGCCAGCATCAGGAGGACGACTCCTACTATGAACATCATGTACGCTTGTCTTGGCTTGTAGGCATATTTTGTACTTTGGTACATGGTTATCAGTCCAATTATGCCGAATGCGTAGAGTATCATGGATACGATACTGTCTGCTATGAACTGCTCCGACAGCTGCGGGTAGACGAGAAGGAATCTTCCACCGTAGTAGACGGCCGGGAGAGGTTTCATTATTATATCATATAAGCCTCCTCCGAAGAGGAATACAGCGATGGATATGGCGACTATCGAAAGAATCAAGGTTGACGGTTTTGTCGTCGATATTCGCCTATAAAGTTTGTTTATTGAATAGGAACTTGACGAAAGCGTTCTCTTAAACTGTCTTGCCATCTTGTTTTTCTCCAAACTTGCTTAACTGTTCAGCCACTTCTTGAGCCCATGCTCCTGTTAATGGATTCTTGGCAACCTCACTTAAATACTCTTTCCAAGATATCCCCAGAGCTCTTCTCCACAACTCGTACTTTTTGACGATCACTTTATGAGCTTTCATATGCAATTCGCAATAACCGTCGTTACTGGCTTCTTTGACACATATTTTGCACTTCAATCTTTTTCCTCCATTCTTCTTTCAACGAACATCGAGGGTTAAGACAAAGCGTCCATGACCGCCTTCCTTTCGTTCTAACTTGGACAGTGGGCCAACTGCACGCATGGCAGTTTCTTCCAAGCGGCTTTATCGTTCCCTGTTGCGGGAGAGGGAATGATGCTTTGCATAATCCTTCAAAGTAGTTTGAACATCCGGCAAAGCGTTTGCCCGTTTTCTTCGAACGCAGTATGAGGAGTTTTCCGGTTTTGCAGACCGGGCAAGTGCTGATAGTTCTTTCTTCAAGTTTCGATGCTCTTACCGCAGTGCTCAGTTGTTGGCCGATCGCTTTTTCATTCTTCTTAAGTGTTTCTATTACTGGTTCTAGGATTTGAATAGTGTCTTTCAGGACTTTTTCTCTTTTTTCACTGTTCATCTGAATGTGATTCATCTTTTCTTCCAGTTCCCTAGTCAGCCTAATGGAAACAACTGTTGGACAATATCCTTCTAAAACCTCGAGAATCACAAAGCCTAGGTCAGTGACGGTTATTCGTTCGTCTCGAATGTATTTTCGGTCGTAGAGTGTTTGTATTATGTCGGCTCTTGTTGCTTTCGTTCCGATTTTCTGTTGTTCCATTTTCTTGAGGACACTACTTGGGTTGTATCTTGGTAGCGGCTTGGCAAACTTGTCTTCTAGCATAATCTTCCTGATGTGAATTCGTTCCTCTTCTTTCATCGGGGGCAGTCTGACTTCCTCTGATCTGGCATATGAGTTGTAGAAGTTCAGCCAACCTCTTTTCAGCGTTTGTTGTCCTCTGAGGAAAAAGTGATAGTCATCGACAGTTATGTCGGCTTCAACGGCTTGTCTTATTGCTGGCTCAGCGAATACTGCCATGAATCTGCGGATAACGATGTCAAGGATGTTACTTTCAGAACTTTCAAGCGTTTTTTGCGCCAGGTTCCCCGTTGGGTATATGGCCGGATGCGCTAGATCCTCTTTTTTCCCTTGGGTGGGTATTAGTTTCGGCCTGGCAAGAAGCTCGGCTGTCAATTGATGATACTTTGGGGTCTTGCCAAGGTTCTTTAGTATTGTTTCGTAGCCTATAGTGGGTGGAAGCTTCTGGCTGCTTGTTCGTGGGTAGGAGATTAGGGCGTCTAGGTATAGATGTTGGGCGATTTTTGAAGTGCGGCTTGGCGTGTATCCGAACAAGCGGTAGGCTTCGGCCTGTAGTGCACCAAGGTCAAGTGGGAAGGGGGGTGGCTGCGGAAAACGTCTAACATTGATTTTCTCGACTTTGCCGTCCTTTCCTCGGCAAGCGTTCAGTATGGCTTCGGCTTCTTTTTTTGTGTCAATCTTTTCCTTTTCGTATTCTGCTTCAAAGGTTTGTCCATCCATTTCGGCTTGCGCTCGGATTTCCCAGTAAGGTGTTGGCACGAAGGTTTTGATGGCTTCTTCTCTTGCGGCTAGAAACTTCAGGGTTGGGCCTTGGACTCTTCCTGTGCTTAGGGTTGCGTATTGTCCGCTTGTTTTTTTTGCGGTTATTGTGAGAGCCCGTGTGAGGTTTATTCCGTAGAGCCAGTCGACTTCGTGTCTTGTAAGTCCTGCTTCTACTTGTGCGAAGTCAAGATGCGGTAGCGGTTCAGTATAGGCTTTTTCCAGTTCTTCCGTGGTCAGCGTCGAAAATTTCATGCGTTTTGAGACCTGTTCCTTTCCTTCACACGCGTATTTGAGTATGTTGTAGCCGATGATGCTTCCTTCAATGTCATAATCGCATGCGTCGATGAACGCGTCAGCATTTTTCGCGAGTTCTGCAATGACTCCGAGCCAAGTCCGGATGTGGCTTGCGTTTCTTTCAGCAGCGTATCGCGGTGCCCATTTGAAACTGAAAACGGGGTACTGGCTTCTTCCCTTGCTTTCCGCCACTACTGTGTACAGATGACCCAAAGCCGGAACTACCACGATGTCCTTATTTCGTTTTGCAATGTAGTAGGGCACTTGACGGTTTTTCATCTTCCTCGGTTTTCCCTTGACGTCAAGAGCTGAAGCTATCCTTTCGGCAGCATCCGGCTTCTCAGTGATGACGAGCGTATACTTTTCCATTTCTGACCCTAGATGGTTGATTGTAAGCCAGGTGTTTTCTCTGAATTAATATAAGTACTGAGTTAAGAGTTTCTGCGACGATTTCAAGCAAGGATCTTAAGGCTCAAGCACACAGCAAATTGAGAGTTGAAACTCGTCTAGGTTTTGATTTTTGTTGCTTGCATGCTTCCGACTGGCATGAACTCGAAGCCTCTTGGTGTCAACTCGATGAGCGCATATGTCTTGTCTTCTGGGCTGCTCCAGAATTCCTTCATGAACGGAACCTTGTTGTAAAGCTCACTCTTCACGACATTATCCGTGACTATCTTAGCCAAGCACTCAGCCCTAACCGTACCCTTTGACTCGCCCTTCTCAAGCAACAGACAAAACTCAACCTTCGGGTTCCCCTTGATCTGCTTAACCTTGGCATCACTAGTACCCGTGGCAAAGAACAACCTGTCACCTAAACGCATCATTGTGACAGGCCTTAATCGCGGCTGATCCCCGTCAGCAGTAGCAAGAAAAACATTCTGCAACCCACTAAAAAGTGACCAAATCTCCCTCTTTAAACTTTCAGCGTCCCCCTTCGCAGACATTTCCACAGTCTCCTCGAACGGTCAGAATTCAAGAGAAGTCTGTGGCCAGCTAAAATGTTTTCGGTTTCAACTCAGCTTCAGCTTGGGCATCTTGATGTGTTTCTGTTCAGCAACTTCCTTTGCTTTTTCATAACCAGCATCAGCATGTCTAACTACTGCAGTTCCCGGGTCTGTCGTCAACACTGTCATTATTCGCTTCTCTGCTTCCTGCGTTCCATCGGCCACCAAGCACATACCTGCATGAATACTGTAGCCTATTCCTACTCCTCCGCCGTGATGCACGCTAACCCATGTAGCCCCACCAACCGCATTGACCAGAGCATTCAAAATCGGCCAATCCGCAACTGCATCACTACCATCCTTCATTCCCTCTGTTTCTCGATTAGGCGAAGCCACGCTCCCACCATCTAAATGATCCCGCCCAATCCACACAGGGCCGCTGAGCTCGCCAGCTCCAACCATATCATTGATTATCTTCCCAAACCTCGCACGCTCACCATACCCAAGCCAGCAAACCCTGGCAGGCAGACCTTGAAACTTCACCTGTTTCTTAGCCTTCTGTATCCAGCGACACAAAGCCTCATCATACGCGAACTCTCTCAGAACAACCTCGTCAAGCTTGAAAATGTCCTCCTTGTTGCCGACGAGACTGGCCCAGCGGAACGGTCCCTTGCCTTCGCAGAAAAGCGGACGCACGTAAGCTTGAACAAACCCCGGATAGGTAAAAGCATCCTTGAAACCAGCATCGTATGCTTGTTGCCTCAGATTGTTTCCATAGTCAAAGGCCACAGCACCCTTTCGCATCATCCCAACGATCGCTTCAACGTGTCTATGCATACTCTCCATCGAATGATGCACATACTCCTTCGGATCCCGCTTCCTAAGCTCATCCGCCTCCTCCCTGCTGAACCCAGCAGGATAATAGCCATTCAACGGATCATGCGCACTTGTCTGATCAGTGACTACGTCAGGAATTACATCACGTTTCAACAGTTCAGGAAGCACCTCAGCCGCATTTCCCAGCAAGCCAACACTCAAAGGTTTAGCCTTTTGCTTAGCATCTAAAACCAGCCTGACCGCCTCATCCAACCTGTCCGTCCAATCATCCAAATACCCATGCTTCAGCCTACGCTCAATCGCCCAAGGATTAATCTCCACGACAAGCGCAACACCCTCATTCATCGCAACAGCCAAAGGCTGCGCCCCACCCATCTCACCCAAACCCGCCGTCAAAATCAGCCTACCCTTCAAAGACCCGCCAAAATGCTCCTTGGCAACCGCAGCTAGCGTCTCATAAGTGCCCTGCAAAATCCCCTGAGTCCCAATAAACGCCCAGCTTCCAGCCGTCATCTGCCCATACATGATCAACCCCTTCTGTTCAAGCTCCAGAAAGTAGTCCCAAGTCGCCCACTTGGGCACTAGCATAGCATTCACGATCAAAGCCCTCGGCGCCCACTCGTGCGTCTTGAAAACAGCCACAGGCTTGCCGCTCTGAACCAGCATCGTCTCATCAGGTTCCAGATTCACAAGAGTTTCCACAATCGCGTCAAAACACTCCCAGTTCCGCGCAGCCTTCCCTGTTCCACCATAAATAATCAGATGCTCAGGATCCTTAGCCACTTCAGGATCCAAAACATGACATAGCATCCGCAGTATGCCCTCAATCTGCCAGTTCTTGCAGTGCAACTCCGAACCAGTCAAAGCCTTCACGGGACGCTCAATCTTCAATGCCAAGTCACCGAAACTTCAAAAGCAGAAACATGCTAAAATCCTTTGTCATCCAACATGTTTTTAAACCACAAAAAGCAGCGCTAGACTAGAAGGAACGAAGCATGAGAGGCGCAATAGTATTCCTCGTAGTTTTCTTCGCGACCCTAGCCGCAAGCCTCGCGTACCCAGACATGCCACCTGGAAGACAAATCTATAATTCTCTAAACGTGCCAGAAACAGACTACCAAGTGCTGGGCTTTCCAGCGACCACTCTGATCATTGCGGTGTTCAACGCTGTCGTCTATGGTGTGATCGCATGGCTTGTCTTCACGATCGCGGAAAAGGCCAGAAAACCAGTGTAGCCATCCTCATTCAGCCCGTTCAATGTACATCATTCCACCACGTTTTTCTTCCCGATCAAGAACCACCCTGCCATTCTTGATAACCTTGTCCACCAAGTTCGCGCCGAAACGGTAACCAAGATTTTTGTGGCCTGAAGCATCCAAAATTAGAACGTCTGCCTTCTTGCCAACTTCCAGACTACCAACCTCACTTGCTCTACCCACAGCGTGAGCAGCATTAATTGTCGCAGCCGTTATCGCCTCGGCTGGCGTCAACCGCATGAAGTGGCAGGCAAACCCAATAACAAGTTGCATGTTTAAAGCCCAACAGCTCGGATTGAAGTCAGAACCCAAGGCAACTGAAACACCAACATCAATCATTCTGCGTGCATCCGCAAACTTGCCATTCATCAAACTGAACGCAGCAGCAGGAAGCAAAACCGCAACAACACCCTTCTCAGCCATCGCCCGAAGGCCTTCATCAGAAGAAAAAAGCAAGTGATCAGCAGAAACCGCGCCAACATCAGCCGCAAGCTCAGCACCACCAAAAGTGCTCATCTCATCAGCATGAACCTTCGGCCTCAAACCAACAGCTTTCCCAGCCAACAGAATCCGTCTAGTCTGTTCAAGATTGAAAACCCCTTTCTCGCAGAAAACATCACAAAACTCGGCAAGCCCTTTCTCAGCCACCTTCGGAATCATGTCATCACAGACTGAACCAACATATCCTTGAGTATTGCCTTTGAACTCATGCGGAACAGCGTGGGCGCCCAGAAAAGTCGGAACAACATCAACCGTGTGAAGCTGATTCAAACGTTTCACAGCCTCCAAAATCTTCAATTCGTCCTTCGTCTCAAGACCGTAACCGCTTTTTGCTTCTACTGTCGTCGTTCCACACTCGAGCATGGAATCAAGGGTCTTCAACCCCACCTCAACGAGCTTGTCCAAACTGGCTTTCCGTGTATCCCGGACCGTTCTCAAGATGCCGCCGCCAGCACTCAAAATCTCCAAGTAATAGGCGCCTTCTACGCGCATCTGAAACTCGTCTTCCCGTGAACCGGCGAAAACAAGATGCGTGTGCGCATCCACAAGACCCGGCAGAACCGTCTTGCCGTCAGCACTGATCACGCTCTCGGCCTTGACGTTGTTTCTGACCTCTGCACTCTTGCCCACAGCGAGAATTCGGCCATCCTTTATCGCCAAGCCGCCGTCCCGAATGATGTTAAGTTCGCTCATTTGTTTGCCAGTTCGCGGCCTCTGGCTGTCACCGTTGAGCGTGACCAGCTCGGCGGCGTTCACAATGAGCAAGTCTGCTTTTTCCCGATTCCCCTGTCTGCCTCGCTTCTGAACTGTGTTCATTCTTTAAGCCACTCGAAATTCCTCACCGGGACGCAACAGCACAACCTTTATCTCCGAACCTGAAACCTTTTCCTTGATCTCTTCAGGATTTGTGTCCCATCGGTGCATCGGAATGACAACCTCAGGCTTGATCTCCAATGCAGCCTCAGCCGCCTCTGGATTATCCATTGTATATGTGCCTCCGCTTGGCAACAAAGCCACATCCACGTGCCCAAGTTGCTTCATCTCAGGAATAAGATCCGTATCCCCAGCATGATAAACCGTCTTGTCCCCAGCAATGACCAAGTAACCAACGCCGAATCCTTTCGGGTGAAATGGGTTTCCCGGAGATCGGAAACGCTTGACATTGTATGCATTCACTGCTTTGATCTTCAGGTCACCAAAGGCCATTTCCTGTCCAGGCTTCAGTGTCCTGATGCTTCCTCCAATCTTGGAAACACAATCTTCTGGCGCGATTATCGTTGTGTCTGCTTTGCGGAGTTCACTGATCTTGTCTGTGTCGCAGTGGTCAAAATGGGAATGCGTTATCAGTATCAAATCCGCTTTCTCTTCGTGTTCGCCTTCGTGAGGGTCTACGTAGACGTTTCTTCCATTTGTCTTGATCAGAAAGCCAGCGTGACCCATCCACTTTATCATGAACGTCATTCTGGAACACGCCTTTTTTCCATAGCGTTGATTGCCGCGACTTCTAACACGCGGTCTTCGGTCAGATTGTCAATCTTCAGATAATACGAAGCCACGTCTATAATAGCTTTCAAAGGCGCCATTCCACAGAACTCGGCACTTATGATGGGCACGTTGTAACGCGCACACTCAACCTTGATCACCTCGAAGACACGATAGAGCGGGGTCTTCTCAAACTCATGAATGCTCATGCCGATCTGCGTGATTTTCTGTTCTGGAATGAACGCAGCCATGGCTTTAACATTCGAAAAACCACCCTTACTCGCATGCAATGCTTTCGCGATCTTCTTCGCGATCTTCAGGTCAGTCGTACCCAGATTCACGTTGAAACCAGCCATGACTTCGCGTGCACCCGCAATCGCCGCACCAGAGGCAGCCACAAACCTGGCAGGCCCATAGTCCGGTTCACGACCAGGCTTAGCAATCATCTCACTCAGCCGCTCATATTCACCCTCACGAATCCAGTCTAAGTCCCTCCGCTCAGGCTTTGGCTGAGCATCACCGTAGAGATAAACGGGCACACCAGTCTTTTCAGCTAGGTTCTTCCCGAACCTTCTTGCAAGCTCAACACAATCCTCCAAAGTAACGCCCTTTATTGGAATAAAAGGAACGACATCAACAGCGCCCAGCCGTGGATGCTGCCCTTTGTGTTTCCGCATATCGATCAGTTTGATCGCCTTAACTGAAGCGTTCAACGTGGCCTGAAGCACTGATTCCTTGTCGCCCACCAAGGACACGACAAGCCTGTTATAGTAACTGTCATGAGTATGGTCGAGCAGGAACGCCTTCTTGGTCTTTCTGATTTCACCAAGAATCTGTTCAACAGCAATTGTGTCAGAAGTGCTGAAGTTGGGAACACACTCAACAATCTCAACCATGTGAAACACCAAACTAACCTAACCCACAGCTCAAGGTAATTAAGATTACCAGCAAAAGCGATCAAAAAAATATATATCCACCGTAAAGAGAAAGCTAGGCTTTGAGGACAATGTTTATGAAAAGAAAAATCTCGTTACTGCTGTGTTTGCTATCATTCTCGATGGCTTCTATGGCGCTAATTGCTGCAACGAGTGCGCAACCCTCAGTAAACTTCACATGGACCAATCCGTCATTCAAGGGTTACGACAAATACTACGGTGAAACCATAACTGGCTACTTGACAGGCACAGATTGGAACTTCACATTAAGCTGGATGCATGACTACGGCTACCAGATAAACGTATCAGCGGTGCGCGTTTACTTCGGCTGGGGAAAGAACTACACCCATAGGTTCGCGAATCCGATCCCAGTCAAACCGGACATACCCTACGTTTTCAACATTCAAAATAGCACGCCCACCAACAGCGAAGCCCCGGAATACTGGACCTATCAATACTGGGTCTACCTTCAACACGTTAATAGCACTACAGGTCCGCTCTCAGAACCGTGGGTCATGTCATACGTAGCACACGACCACAACTTTGCAGTGCTATCGCAAGATCACTTTGAATGCCTAAACCTGTTCATGAAGTATGGATCGCTCATACCAGACGGTACGGCAAGTGTGACCACAACCTATCCATTCGTGGGTTTCCCTAACATAACAGCCGCACTGGTGAACTTCACACAAGCAATGATGGAATTCCAACAAGGTTCAGAAATATACCCAACAGGAATGTTCAACGCTGCCAAGATTCACCTTCAACGAGGAGACGCCTACTGGGTTGCAGCACTAAACTCATGGTCTTCCCGAGGAACAGGTATTGAAGACGCTACTCTAGATCACCAAGAATCGGAAACCAACTACAACAATGCTCTAGCGAACTCGTCTCTAGTGAATGCGTACGGCTGGCTACTATTTGGCCTAGGCTGGACATTCATCGGCCTTGGACTCATAGTATACGCTGCAAGAAGACCGAAAACTCCTGCACCAAGCTAAACCCGAAAAACATCCACCCACTTTTTTTAAGCTTAATAAAGCATCAACAAACTCCATACAATAGAGAGGAAACTCCGTGAGTGCTGAACTCGAGTTCGAAGTACCCACATGGAATCAGATTTACTTGATGCTCTTGGACTTGGCTGACAGAATACGCAAGGACAACTTCAATCCACACATCATCATAGGCATCTCTCGGGGAGGATGGCCTCCCGCAAGAGTCCTCTCGGACCTTCTGGACAACCCCAACCTTGCAAACGTCAAAGCAGAATTCTACTTAGGAGTAGCAGAGACAAAAGGCGAACCCATCATAACGCAGCCTGTCTCTGTAGACATCAAGAACAAGAAAGTGCTGATTGTGGACGAAGTCGCGGACACCGGCAAGAGCCTTTCGCTGGTGAAAGAACACATCAACCAACAAGGCCCCTCACAGGCGAGAATAGCAACAGTTTACTACAAACCATGGAGCATAGTCAAGCCAGACTACTACGAAAAGGAAACGAGTCGCTGGATAGTCTTCCCATGGGAAATAAAGGAAACTATCCGAAAGATCATCATGAAATGCAGGATTAAGAGAATGAACATTGAGTACGAGACAGCCAAGCTCGTAGACGCTGGCATATCTGCGGAACTTGTAAGGAGATTCTTGAAGGAGATTTATGAGGCAGAGAATTGCTGAAAATCGCCGAATTCCGCAAATATGTGATAATAGCAGGGTTCAGTAGAGCCAGAATCAAGAATGCGGATGAGTTTCTCCAATCGATCGGCAAAACGAAAGAAGCAAAGGTCGATATTCAGTTCTTCGATGCAGGACTCATCGCGACGTGGGAGCACTTGTATTTCGCGGCACTGAACGCCTTAACCGCTTTCAGAAACTGTGACAATATCTCAAAAAGCCTCGCAATGGAAACCATACTCTACGCTTCAGCACAACGACAAATAAGAAAGGCAACAGAGCTTGCTGGGATCAAAACCACAACCGTCGAAGTAGCAGTGTTAGTGATCGGAGATAAAAAGGAAAACGTGGACTCCGCTCTGTCAACGGTTCAAAAGAGCTTAGATGCACAGCGCGACGACAAAGTCCTACGGATTACGAAGGAGAAAATGACGGCAATCAAGAAGACGTTCAGGATTTCGGATTTGGAACTTGACACTGTTAGAAATGAAGGTGAAGGAGAAGAGGTAGCTCTGACCAGCCTTGTTATTGAGCGCATGGCATTATTGGCGACTCAGCGTTGAGATTACAGCGTTTTTTCTTTTAGGGCTGATAGAACTTCGTTGGGTCTTATCAGGGACATACCGGTTAGTTTGCCCACGACTTCGATCAACAGAATCTTGTCAGGTTTTTCTAGGTTGACTTTCTGTTCGATGTTTGAAGCGGCGGCTTCTATGATGCTTTGTGTTGGAGTTGTCGAGAAGCGCTTCTCAACCGTGATTCTGAAAGTCTCGCTCTTAGCCATTCTGGAACTGAATTCCGCGGCAACGAGTTCGATCTCAACCAAATCTGTCGGAACAACCTTCTCAATGGGAATCACTCGGAACGTGTAGCGAAATTCATAAGGGCGTTCAGCCAGAATTCCGCGAAACTTTTCAATAATCTCAAAGGGATTGAGCGCTGTTTTGACAACAATCAAACCTGAGACGCCAGTTCTTTCGATGTCTGGCGTCGAGTCGCCTATCTCTCCTAGCAAGAATCGAAGCTCGTCACAGGCTTCCCTTTCGTTTCCTCGTGATGTCGTGGCTAGAAGGTTGAAGTCTCTAAGCATCTTCTCACGCTGGTTATCTATCATAGAAGTAATACCTAAACTTATGCCGAAAAAGGAAGACGTGTGCCAGAAATGCCATGCGTTAGAATTGGGTCAGTTCTGGTTATGGCTTATTCACAGCCTTGCGGCTCCTAGCCGTCGCCTCACATCATCCCAACACAAACAATCCCTTCCGAGTGATTTATCCGTTTTGATGAGTGGAAGGCGCCTATTGACGGCACTAGGCTTAAATTCGCTGTATCGGTTTCGAATTCAATAGAACATAAGAGGCTAGATGCTTGGGCAAAGCGCTGAAACCAACGATTGTAGTACACGGGGGAGCGGGAACCGTTCACCCAGAGCGCAGTAAACCTGCCATGGATGGAGTCAAAAGGGCTGCTAGAAAAGGCTTTGAGGCTTTGAGGAAGGGTGGAACTGCGGTTGACGGTGTCATGGAAGCTGTCATGATCATGGAGGATGATGGTGCGTTCAACGCTGGCTATGGCTCCAGTTTGAACATAGAGAAAGGCGTGGAGATGGATGCCTCGATTATGGATGGAAAGGCTTTAGAGGCAGGTGCTGTTGCGCTTCTGAAGAATGTAAAGAATCCTGTGCGCCTTGCAAGGATAGTCATGGAAAAAACTGATCATGTCTTCATCGGAGGAGAAGGTGCCGACAAGCTTGCCAACCTGTTCAATCTTGAAAGGATGAACCCTATTACTGAGTTCAGGTTGAAGACCTATGATGATCAGAAGAAAGCCCTGATTGAAGGAAAGTCCAATCTGCCAAGACTGGCTAGCCTGATTAATGAGCAGCCAGCCTTTTTTGAATGCGACACTGTTGGCGCAATCGCGTTGGACAAGAATGGAAATGTGGCGGCGGCAACTTCAACTGGTGGCTACCCACTGAAACTTGTGGGCAGAATAGGCGATACGCCATTGATTGGCTGTGGCAACTATGCAGATAACCATTCAGGAGCATGTTCTGCGACTGGGGTTGGCGAGATAGCGATAAGGCTTGTGTTGGCAAAAGCTGTATGCGACTACATTGAAAGCGGAAAAACACCACAAAGAGCCGTTGAAAGAGCGATCAAGCTCGTTGACGAGAGGATTCCCGCCGCTTACAAATCCATGGGATTGATTGCGTTAGATCCCAGAGGAAGAATCGGAGCAGCTCACAATTCGCCAAACCTTTGCTGGGCGTATATGACGCCAGAGACCAAAGAGGCTATTGTTGCTTTGACTGCAAAAATGGTGAAATAAACCCTCTAAGAAGACAGTAACGATCATCTCACTAGTTCTTTTTCTCGACAACTGACGAATAAGAACGCTTAAAGCGTTAGCGGTGGGGTTGACTATGCAAGCCGAATCTGTTGGAGGTGAAAAGACATGATAGATGAGGAAGAAGAATGGGAAGAAGACTCTGAGGACGAAGAATGGGAAGAAGAAGAATGGTAGGACCATAGCATCAACATTTTCTGCAAAGATTCTTTCTTTGGTCAATATTTTTGGGCGGTTTTTTGCGACCTCTTGGAAAACCAAGAGCCATATTGAGTGTGAAAATGCAAATAGGTTGATACGGCTATTCTCTCGTTCACAGACAGAAAGCTCATTTATATGAAAGCATCATCCAAGACTTAGACTCTGGGCTGACCATGACGCGAGTGGCCGTGTTGGATTTGGACAGGTGCAAGCCGAAACGTTGCGACAGGCTGTGTCTCCGTTTCTGTCCGATAGTGCGAACCAAGGTAGAAGCCATAAGGTTCGAAGCCAATCAACCTGTTATTGTTGAATCACTGTGCACAGGTTGCGGAATCTGCGTTAAGAAATGTCCGTTCGGCGCTATATCGATTGTCAACCTTCCGGATGAATTAGAGAAGGACTGCAGTCACAGGTTTGGTCCGAACACTTTCAAGCTTTTCAGGATGCCCACGCCTTCGCCAGGGACTGTTGTGGGGTTGCTTGGCCAGAACGGAATTGGCAAGTCGACAACACTCAAAATGCTTTCTGGCGAGATCAAGCTGAACCTTGGAAACTACGAGGAACCGCCTGACTGGGACAAGATAATAACTCATTATCGAGGTTCAAGCCTTCAGGACTACTTCCAAAAAATGAGCGGAGGAAAGCTTCGAGTCTCAAGCAAACCGCAGTACGTGGACAAGATTCCGAAAGTTGTTTCCGGAAATGTCGGAGAGCTACTGGAGAAAGTTGACGAAAGAGGAACTCTGAATGACGTTGCAGAGCGGCTTGAGCTGAAGCAGCTTTGGAATCGTTCCCTTGAAGTGCTCAGCGGAGGCGAGTTGCAGCGTGTGGCCGTGGCAGCCACCATGTGCCGTGAGGCTGATGTTTACCTTATTGATGAGCCTTCAAGCTATCTGGACGTGAAGCAAAGACTTGAGGTCGCCAAGGCCATAAGAAGCTTGAAAAATGCACAAAAGACAGTGGTCGTTGCTGAACACGACTTGGCCATAATAGATTACCTGTCGGATCAGATTTGCGTGTTTTATGGGGAACCGGGTGTTTACGGTGTTGTGTCGAATGTTCATGGCGTGAGGACGGGTATAAACATCTACTTGCAGGGCTACATTCCTGACGAAAACATGAGGTTCAGAAAAGAGGCTATAATCTTTCATGAAAAGCCGCCTGCTACAGGCTCAAGTGCGGGTGACGTGCTTCTCAAATGGGAGCAAATGGAAAAGACCTTCGAGGGGTTCAAGCTTGTTGCGGATGCTGGTGAGATCAGAAGAGGAAGCATAATTGGCATTCTTGGCCCGAATGGTATTGGCAAGACCACTTTCGTGAAAATCCTAGCCGGGATTGAGAGTGCTGATGATAAACGGGAGTTTGGCGAGTTGAAGGTCAGCTACAAACCCCAATATATTGCGGCAGAGTATGAAGGCACAGTTCAGGAGCTTCTCATGAACGTTGCTAAAGAGAGCTTTTCTTCGGGCTGGTATAAGACTGAAATCATGCTGCCTCTGAAGGTTAACTTGCTCTTGGACAGAAATCTGAACGAACTCAGTGGCGGCGAGCTTCAAAAAGTCGCGATCGCAGCATGTCTCTCTCGCGAAGCTGATCTTTTTCTGCTTGATGAACCCAGCGCATATTTGGATGTGGAAGAGAGGCTGAACATGGCAAAGGCTATCAGAAGAGTCGTTGAAAATCACAACGTGACCGCGTTAGTCGTTGAGCACGATGTGGTGACGCAGGATTTCATCGCGGATCGTTTGATGGTTTTCACCGGAAAACCCGGCTCCGAGGGCACTGCGAACCCGCCCACGACCTTGCGGAAGGGAATGAACATGTTCCTGAAGGACATGCAAGTCACTTTCCGACGAGACCCAGCCACCAAACGGCCAAGAGTCAACAAGGAAGACTCGAAACTCGACAAGCTCCAAAAAGAGATTGGCGAATACTACTACACACGAATGGTGAAAACAAAGTGAAGAAACGAAGAGAGACGGCAATTAAGATCAATAGGAACGAAAAGAAGCTTTTGGAAGCCGCAGCAAGGACATTGAATAGCGCGTACGTGCTTTGGGGCTTGAATGTCGGTGCAGCTGCGCTTGGAGAGGATGGACGGGTCTATGAAGGTTGCAATGTTGAAAGCTGGATTTCTGGCCTAGGCGTTTGTGCTGAAAGGTGCGCCATTAACCATGCTGTTCTGCATGGTAATCGAAGGATCAAGGAAATAGCGGTGATCATGAATGTTAGTAATAGCAGTGAACCCAGACCGTGCGGTTCATGCCTTCAGTACATTCATGACTTTGCCAAGAACGGCAAGGTTAGAGTTGTCATGGCCAGAGCGGAGAAAGGCAAGGTTCTAATGGACACTGTCGTCATAAGACCAATCAGTGAGTTGTTGCCTTTTGCTTACCTTGGAAAATGAAAGGCCTTTTCTTCTGGCAAGGTAGTTAACTTAAAATATGGGCAGAGCATAGGTACAAGAGATTTGACGTTAAGCGGGGTTTGGGGAGGCTCAAGTGGCTCAAACGACGTTCGAGGAAATTAGCGCTGCTGATTTCTTTTACAGAAACCGAGATATCGCGGGCTTCACGAATCCGTCGAGGGCTATTTTTGCGGCTGTGCGTGAGCTTGTTGAGAATTCGTTGGATGCGGCTGAAAGCCTTAAGATTCCGCCTGACATTTACGTTAGGCTTTCGTACGAGGGTGAGGCAAGTCAGGAAACGCAGATTTACAGGTTGCGGGTTGAGGATAACGGTATTGGTATTCAGCCTAGGCATATTCCGTCGGCTTTTGGTCAGGTGCTTTTTGGTTCCAAGTATAAGCTGAAGCAGCAGCGTGGTACTTTTGGTTTGGGCGGAAAGATGGCGATATTGTATGGTCAGATCACGACGCATCAGCCTGCTTACATTACTTCGAGCACGGGTCAGGCGAAGATTTACACTTACAAGCTTATGATTGATATTCAGAAGAACCGGCCACTGATTCTCGACCGGAGGGTTCTCATCAACAAGGAGCAGTGGCGAGGCACGGTAGTCGAGTTCGCGTTGGAAGGCGACTACTTCAGAGCTATGCCCAAACTGCTCGACTACTTCAAGCAGACAGCCATGGTTAATCCCTACGCAAACTTAACCTTTGTCGATCCGAAGGGCAGGCTTTACAAGTTTACAAGAGGCACCAAGGAGATGCCTGAGCCGCCAAAAGAAACTAAGCCGCATCCTTACGGCGTTGATGTTGAGTTGCTTCAGCGGCTAATACAGATAACACCATGCAATAACATGCTTGACTTCTTGAAGAACCATTTTCACAGAGTAGGCGACATCACAGCCCAGAAATTCCTGGAATTCAGTGCCCTAAGCCCTTCCAAAAACCCGAGAAGACTGTCGCACGAGGAACTCGTTAGACTGATGCACAATCTCAAGAGGTTCAAGGACTTCTTGCCCCCTGACGCAAGCTGCCTCTCGCCCTTGGGCGAAGAGCTCCTGAGAGCGGGAATACTGAAGGAGTTGAAGCCCGAGTTTGTAGTCGTTCATCAGCGCAGACCTGCGACCTATGCGGGCCATCCGTTCATTGTTGAGGTGGGAATTGCCTACGCTGGCGAAGTACCGAAGAGAGGAGCTTTTGTCATCTATCGTTTTGCTAACCGGATTCCGCTTCTGTATGATGAGGCTAGTGATGTTTCGGTCAAAGTGATAACCGCCATGAATTGGCGAAGGTATAGGGTTACGCCCGATATGCCCATTGCAATATTAGTTCATATCTGCAGTACGAAAGTGCCTTACAAGACAGTCGGTAAAGAGTTCATTGCTGACCGCTCCGAGGTTAGAAAGGAAGTTGCTAATGGTTTGCGGGAAGCTGCTCGGCAGATTCAGCATTTCATGTCGAAAAGAGAGCACGTAGATCGGGAGAGGAAGCGGCTTGGGGTTTTCAGCAAGTATCTGCCGAGAATAGCGCAGTTCTCAACCAAGCTTGCAGGTAAGCAGAAGCCTCCGGATATTGAGAAATTGTTGAAGAGTGTGAAGCAGTTTGGCGACGAAGAAACACAAGAGTAGCATACTGGAGAGGAAGAAGGAAGTTCTAGCAAGTCTGGAGAATCTCGGCCTAGACATTTACAACCAGATGGACGACGGACGTTTTCCGTCAATATCGATGCCCAGTCGGTCAACAGAGAACATCAACTACGATCCGGAACTCAGACAGTTCATCTTGGGCGATAGGAACGTGAAAAGAAGTGCCCGTAACATCCGGCACGTAAAGCCCTTCACACAGCTCACGTGGGCCGCGATGTTCTCCAACGAGCTTTCTTCGCAACGGAAAACGTCCACCCTGAGGGACGTGTACTATTCTGCACAGGCTTATGAAATGACTTTTAAAGACCAACAGGAATCCAACAACATAATCACGGACTTGGAAACCGTTCTAGGTTTCTCCAGAGAGGATTTCAATATTTTCCCTGAAGAGCGCTCAGCCATATTCGGCAACCTGACGATAGAGTATACCGTTCCCGGCTACGAGGGGAGAACGATGGATTTGACTTCGCACCCAGACGGTATGATGATTGGGCCTGCTTTGACGTCGTCGGAGTTTGTGAAGACTACGGCTGACAAGGTAATAGCCATCGAGAAGGGCGGTTTGTTCACGCGGTTCATCGAGGAAAACGTGCACGGGAAGTACAATTCGCTGCTTGTACTGACGGCTGGACAAGCACCAAGAGCCACGAGACAATTCATCAGAAGACTCAACCAAGAACTGAAGTTGCCAGTTTACATTTTCACGGACGGCGACCCGTGGGGAATGCACATCGCCATGGTCATAATTTCAGGCTCCGCGAACGCAGCACACTTGAGGGAACTAACTACGCCTGATGCCAAATGGAGTGGAGTGTGGGCAACAGACATCGTGAACTACAAGCTGCCGACCGATCCGTTGGACGAGATGGACATGAAGAGACTTTACGAACTGCAGAAGGACCCAAGGTACAAGGAGGACAAACTGATGCAGAGGGAAATCAAGACGTTCATGAAGAACAAACGCAAGGCAGAACAAGAAGCCTTCAGCCGATACGGACTAACATACATAGTGGACGAATACCTGCCAGCAAAACTAGAGGAAACAAAGTAAGAAACAGAGGAAATCTAAAATAACCCCTTTATGTTCTATCTAAAGAGCACATTCAGAAAGGATGGTTCAGACTGTGAGTGAGGAAGGCGGTTTCGGAATATCGTTCATAGAGAGATTCTTCGGTTTGTTGCTCATCATCATCGGCGTTTTGGCGTCGTACTACACGTTCACGAGCATAGAAGCGTTGAGAGCTTTCACAGGATTCTTCGGTCTACTGTCAATCCTCATATTCACACTAGGGCTAGTCTTGATAACTGCGAAAACAGAATAGGTATTCACAGAATGTATCCAATCCGGAAACCATAACCAGACAGCCTATTCTCTTCTTTCAACGACTATCGTGCAGTTCGTAGCCAAAGCAGCAATCACGCCTAGAGCGGCAAGCCAAGGGGCAATTACCGCGCCAATGACGCCCAAGGTGACTGGGATTTCAAGCAGAACCTTACCCTTCATGTCTTTGACAATTATTCTAGTCACGTTTCCTTCATGAAGCAATTGCTGAATCTTTTCACCAAGGTCTTTGCTCGATACGGAAAACTCCTCGCGAGTAACCTTCGCGGCAGAAGCGCCGCAAACGTAGCAGAACTTGTCTTCTGGTTTCAGTTTTGCTCCACATTTTACACAGTAAGACACGTCGTCTCAACCTCTAGAAAGAGGTTCTTTGTTGCAGGTTTAAAAATGTTGTGAGCGAGCATCTGAGCGTTTATTAAGGTAATAGTCTATAAACTCTGAAACAAGCCTCTGAATCACCAGTTTGTTCAACTCTCGATGGAGATGCCGCGAAAATGCCGATTCGTCAACCAATTGTCTGTGTTCTCGGGCACGTAGACACAGGCAAAACCTCACTTCTAGATAAAATCCGCAAAACAAGCGTACAAGCCAGAGAAGCCGGAGGAATCACACAACACATCGGCGCAAGTTTCTTTCCAGCCGACACCATCAAGCAGCTAGTTGGGCCACTGCTTTCCATAGTGAAAGGCGAGATCGAGATTCCGGGTTTGCTCATCGTGGACACGCCGGGGCATGAGTCTTTTGCAAACTTGCGCCGAAGAGGTGGAAGCGTTGCCGACATAGCGATTCTGGTGATAGACGTTTTGCGTGGGTTTGAGGCTCAGACTTACGAGTGTGTAGACATTCTGAAGGCGCGGAAGACCCCTTTTCTGGTGGCGGCAAACAAGATAGATCGCATTCCTGGTTGGAAATCTCTTGAGGACGCGCCTTTTATGCGCGTGTACCAGCAGCAAGACCCTTACGTCAGAGAGGATTTGGACATGAGAATCTATGATATCATAGGTGTCTTCTCACGATTGGGAATTAATCCGGACAGGTTTGACCGTATCAAAGACTTCACCAAAACAGTGGCTATAGTGCCTACAAGCGCAGTCACAGGTGAAGGCATCACTGACCTCCTTATGGTTCTGGTGGGACTGACGCAGCAATACTTGAAGAAGCGGTTGCAGACCACAGAAGGTCCTGCGAAAGGAACCGTTCTGGAAGTCAAAGAAGAACCTGGCTTAGGGTTGACGCTGAATACCATAATCTACGACGGCATTCTGCAAAAGGACGACATGATCGTCGTGGGTGGAAGGGAAAAGCCTATCGTAACGAGCATCCGAGCCATCCTCGTTCCCAAACCTTTAGACGAAATCCGTGACCCAAGAGACAAATTCGCTTCGGTGAACTCAGTTGCAGCTGCAGCCGGAGTGAAGATCGTAGCGCCCAATCTTGAAGGCGCCTTAGCAGGAGCACCTCTTTACGCAGTTCCAAAAGGCCGGGAAACAGGAGAATATGAAAAACTGATCTCTGATGAGATTAAGAAAATCCGTATCGCGACCGACACTGACGGGATTGTTCTGAAGACTGATACGCTGGGCTCCCTAGAGGCTATCGCGACTATCCTGAAACAGCATGAAGTGCCGATAAGACTTGCAGACGTAGGCGATATCTCTAAGAGAGACATCATAGAGGCTGCCGTAGTCAAGGAGCACGAACCACTGTACGGCGTGGTTTTGGCCTTCGGAGTTAAGGTTCTGCCTGATGCTGATCACGAAGCCGCAACAAGAAACGTGAAGATCTTCCTTGAAGAAATCATCTATCATGTCATCGACAACTACCTCTCTTGGTCCAGAGGGTTACGTGAAGCCGAACTGGCCCAGGATTTTGCTAGACTTGTCGGACCTGGAAAGCTTCAGGTGATGGAAGGCTACATTTTCCGCAGAGCCAGACCAGCCATATTCGGTGTTGAAGTGTTAGCTGGCAAAGTGAAGCCAAAAAGCGCACTCGTAAGAGCCGAAGATGGCGCCGAAGTGGGCGAAGTACAGCAGATACAGGACAAAGGCAAGTCACTATCAGAAGCCGACAAGGGCATGCAGGTAGCCGTATCGATGGAAAAGCCAATGGTTGGAAGGCATGTTTTCGAAAAAGACATGCTGTACGTGAAGATTCCGGAACCTCACGCTAAGGTTCTTCTTTCCACGTTCATGGATAGGTTGACTGCTGACGAGCAGGAAGCCTTGAATGAATATGTTGAAGTAATGCGAAAGAAAGTGCCGTTCTGGGGCGCATGAGTCAAAGCGAGAGCCGGGCTTACAACGAAAAGGTTTCGACGTGGCGGAATATTTACAATGGGAGCCTAGTTCCTGTTCCTTTCTCTTTTGCCTTATCGTAGATCAATTTGGCTGTTGCCATGTCCTCAGTTGCCAGACCCAAGTTCATTGACATAGTGCGCTCATCCGTCTTTTCGCGTCCGGGTTTCTTGCCGCTCACGATCTCAGCCAAGTCCGCATAGATTTCAGGGATGTCAGCGAAATATCCTTGAGTCTTGTAGTATGCTAGTTGTTCACGGTCATCGGTGCAGAACTTGTTCATGGAGTGCATGGCTTCAGGTTTCCAGTAAGAGTCGAAATCAAGTGGACAAGCAAAAGCTCCATTTTTGAACCATGAAGCCTCAATGACTGGGGTTGGATGCTTCAGGATCGGACCAGCAGAAACAATGATGTCGCAGTCTTCGACAGCCTTTCTTGGCGAGTTGACAGGGGCTATCTTTAGACTGTACTTAGCCTTCATTTCACATACATACTTCTGAAGACTTTCCTCATTGATGTCATAAGCTCTAACCTCTTGCAAACCCTTGCAGACTACTGATAGTGCCTCAAGGTTGCTTCTGCCTTGAGCGCCGCATCCGAGAATGCCAAGGATTCTCGAGTCCTTTTTGGCGAGGCACTTGGCTGCGACTGCTGTTGCGGCTCCAGTACGCTTGGCAGTCACCCACGTACAATCCATAACACAGACTGGAAAACCAGTATCAGGATCATTCAAGACAAGCAAACCGGAGATATAGGGCAAGCCACGCTTCGGGTTTTCTGGGAACCCGCTCACCCATTTGACCCCGGCAGATCCTATCTTGGGCAGATAAGCAGGCATCGCATGAATAAAAGCATCCTTTCGAGGATGAATGCCAGGCTTGGGCGGCACTTCAGCCCTGCCCTTCGCTTTCTCAAGGAAAGACTCTTCAACGGCTTTGATTACTTCCTTCATGGGAACGCTTAGCTTCTCTACGTCGGCCCGAGACAAGTACAGAAGCTCTCTTGAACGACTCATGATGGGAACCATTGTTTAGATTGCGGATGGGAGAGAAAAACATTGCCTTTCATTTCTCAAGATGTGCAAGAATAGAAACAGATAGGAAACGACCGTTTGCTTAGCCGCCGCCGACTGGAGGTATTATGGCTAGCACATCGCCGTCTGTGAGCTTCGTGTCCAGTCCTTTTGGTGTGGCTATGCTTCTGCCGTTTACTAGGAATTGGAGGAAGCTTTTTGCTTTGCCGGTTTTGGCATCGTATACGTACTCGTTGAGGTCTTTGCCGTATTCTTTGACTAGTTGCTTAAGAACAGTGTTTACGGTTGCGGGTTTGCTGTTTGGGAATTTGAGGGTTTCTTCTCTTTTGCCTGTTATTTCTCGTAGCATGGTGAAGAAGCGCACTGAAACTTGCAACGCTTAGGCTCTCCATTATGAGTGTCTGCAGGTGTCGGATTTAAACTGTTACCGCCAGAATGCTTGTTTTCGTCGAGTTGTGCTAAAAGTTTATATTTCAGCCGCTTTCTGGTTATTCAGAATCAATATTCCGAGTAGAAATGGAGGAATTGTATGGCTTACTTGACAACAACAGCTTCCGGGCAACCGGTTCTCATCCTGAAAGAAGGAACTACACGAAACAGAGGAAAAGAAGCACAGAAGAACAACATAATGGCGGCTCGCGTAATCGGCGAAGTCCTCAAAACCACTTTGGGTCCACGCGGGATGGACAAGATGCTCATCGACAGCTTGGGCGACATAACCATAACCAACGACGGCGCAGCCATTCTCGACGAGATTGAAGTTGAGCATCCAGCGGCCAAGATGATGGTGGAGATCGCGAAGACGCAGGACAACATGGTTGGCGACGGAACAACAACAGCGGTTGTTCTTGCAGGCGAGTTACTCAAGAAGGCTGAAGAGCTTCTTGAGCAAAACATTCATCCAACCATAATCGTAAGCGGCTACCGAAAAGCAGCACAAAAAGCCATCGAAACCATAAACAAAGTTGCTGTTACCGTAGACATTAACGACCGCCAGACTTTGAAGAAAGTTGCATTGACTTCAATGGCAAGCAAGGGCGTAGGTTCAGCAAGAGAAAACCTGGCCGACATCGCCATAGACTCAGTGATGCAGATCGTTGAGAAACGCGGAGACCGAACCATAGCCGACATAGACAATGTTCAGATCATAAAGAAAACAGGAAAAAGCCTGCTAGAATCGCAGCTTGTCAAAGGCGTAATCATAGACAAAGAAGTCGTTCACCCAGGAATGCCCAAGAAAATCGAAGACGCGAAAATCGCACTCTTGGACGCTGCTCTGGAGATTGAGAAGACAGAAATCAGCGCTGAAATCAGGATAAAAGACCCTGGACAGATGAAGGCGTTTCTAGATCAGGAGACAAAGATGCTCAAAGACATGGTTGACAAGGTTAAAGCCGCAAAGGCAAACGTTGTTTTCTGCCAGAAAGGCATCGACGACATGGCGCAACACTTTCTCGCGAAAGAGGGAATCCTTACCGCCAGAAGAGTTAAGGAATCTGACATGGAAAAGCTTGCGAAAGCCACGGGCGGCAGAATAGTCACAGACCTGAACGACTTGTCAGCAAAGGATATGGGTTCAGCGGGTATTGTCGAAGAGCGCAAAGTGGGCGACGACAAGATGATTTTCGTCGAAAAGTGCAAAGATCCAAAAGCAGTCGCCGTGCTCATACGTGCTGGGTTGGAAAGAATGGTCGACGAGGCTGAAAGAGCCATGATCGATGCACTGTCAGTCGTGTCAGACGTCATTGAGAACAACAAGATTGTCGCAGGCGGCGGCGCAGTAGAAGTCGAAGTGGCGAAGGATCTTCGAAACTATGCTCCGAAAGTCGGCGGAAGAGAGCAACTCGCCGTAGAAGCCTTCGCTGACGCAGTTGAAGTCATACCTAAGACCCTAGCGGAAAACGCTGGACTACAGGCCATAGATGTGATCGTAGACTTGAGGGCCGCACACGAAAAGCAAGACGGGCAATACATGGGAATTAACGTGTTCACGGGCAAGGTCGAAAACACACGTACCAAAGGCGTTGTAGAACCAGTCGTAGTCAAAGAGCAAGCGATCAAGTCAGCTGCAGAATCAGCATCGATGATACTCCGTATAGACGATGTAATCGCAGCCACAAAGCCTAGAGAGACGGCAGGAAAACCGCCAGGCGAACCCGGAGACGAGGACTAAAACACCTCTCCCACAATTTTTTTTGACATTACTATTTGCGTTTTTGACGCTGAAACTGAGAGCGACATTTCTTTTTCTATTTAGCAGAATATGGGAAATGATTAGCGGCAATTATGTGTGACGTTTTCTTCGGTAGAGCGCTGCCGCGAGCAGTGTTATCGCCATGAACAGAGGCACTATTAGGATGGGAGTGAACTCCGGAATCACTGGATATTGATACGTGTATCCCGTTTCCTCTGTTGTGATCGAGTTGTTGGCATTGTCTTCCGCTCGGATCACATATGTTACGTTTGTGCCGTATGGAAATTCCGGGATAGTAGCGTTGAAGGTGTTTCCTCCTGAATTTACCATGGCAGCCGTAAACCAGGTGCCGTTGCCGATGGTGTAGTTTAAGGTTACTTGTTTCACGCCGCTCATGTCGTCGGTGACGTTGGCGTAGACGATGACTTTGTCTGTTGGGAGAACGTTGTCTTTGGTTGGTTGTTGGTGCACGTTGTCTATGTTAGGTGGAGTTGTGTCTTTTGGAATTGGTTCTTGACGGATTGTTATTTCCTGAGTCCAGTACGGGTAGATGAAGTATATCCATCTGTGGGTGCCGTTATCAGCCACGTCAACGTTGACATAGGTTGCCTCTTCGCCATCAGCGTAGACATAGTATGTTCCATTAATCAACGCATGAGGAATTGAAACTCTGCCGAACCCATACACCTGGTTCAAGGCACTGTTGGCTACGTGCATCTTAATCGTTCTGTTAAGACCATAATACGCGAAATCCTCAATCGTGGAATTGGAAACGACGGTAACCTGATAGTTGGGAGTTACATTGAAGCTCCTGAACATACCCATCAACGGGTATCGATCTCTGTTCTGGACGAATATGTTGTACGAAGTGTCGCCAATTCCGTCCTTACCAGCCACAGTCTGGTTGACTCCGCTGAGAAGGTCAATACCATCATAGCTGCTCCAGTAGTTTCCGCAAGAAGGATAGCCATCATCCCAAACATTGGTCGAAGCGTCGCTGAATGCCTGAAACACGGTGTTGTCTATGAGATTGTTGTGGAGAACCCAGTTGTTTGAAGAAGATAGTAGAAACAGGATTCCGTGCTGATTGTCTACTATGTCGTTTTCGTAAATCAAGTTGTAAGTGCTGCTATAGTCGAATCGGAAACCACTGTAGCTGCCCATGATTCTGTTTCTGGAAAATGTGTTATAATCTGCATACAAGGTTGCCAGTATTCCGTACTTGGTGTTTGACGTTATGTTGTTTCCTTGAATGCTGTTGTTTGAACAGCCAGACAAAGACACGCCGACCCAGTTCCCTGATATCTCGCTCTCCAGTAAGGTACTACGAGAAGTTTCGTTGAGATAAACGGCGACGCCGAACTCGTCGATTTTCACGTTTCTGACCGTTACGTTGGTTGTGCGTGGAAATGATACTCCTCTCGACCCGTTGCTTCCTGCACCCTGAACCGTAAAGCCCGCTCCATCCAACACTGTGTTGTTTCTCTCAATCACGATTCCATCTCCGTCGCTCGTGATGTTATTGGTTAGAGTGTAGAGGTCTCCGTTTCGGGTGATGTTAGCTGTTTCGGGGTCAACGGTTCCGTCAGCCCTGATGAAAACGGGTCCGGCTGCCCTCACGCTAACGATTCTCGGCATGGAAACTAGTGTGCACCCGAGAAGGAGCAGCATGGCCAGTATTAGAGGGGACCGATTCATGTAGATACCTATAGGAAAAGCGCAAAAGCGGTCTTTATTCGTTATGGAGGAATCCTCTAGAGCTATCCTAAACAATCCAACCTTACCGCTGACTGCTCCTAGAGGAAGAAAAAGGCGTTTAGATCCGAGAGAAACCCCCTTTCTAACACATATTCCAGCAGAATAACCCATCAATCCTTTTTCCTAGACTTAGCACACTAATAAACCAAGTCTCAGACGAGACAATCAAAAGAATGAAACCCGAGATACTGCTCAATCGCGTCCGCGCTCTCAGATAACTCCAATCCGGCCAACTTGAAGCGTGACCGCCATGTCACCATCAGCCCGCTAAGAAAGGTTTCCATGTTAAGAAAAAGTTGCTGAAAAAAAAGAATTCTTTTTTTCATGCAGTTTTCAACATTGTTTTAGGCA
>JBGOYR010000004.1:0-23908 GCA_041479765.1 Bathyarchaeia archaeon
ACTTTATGTTTTGGCTCTACTTCCTATGCACCTATTCAATACCCTTGCCATAGCTAGCCTGCTACTGCTTTCCACCATATTCTCATTGATACGTTTCTTGAAATCGACGAGAAGAAAGCAGAGAACCACGAATAGAGTTGAAGAACACCCGCGAAGAAGGACCAACATGTTCGAGCACGTCTTTGTTCTAGGGCTGTTCTGTGTCGCTCTTTACATTCAGATCCTACCACTAACGTCCTTAGTCTATGGAAGTATTCATGACACATCATATCATTCGCTCTTGGCCGAGGTTATCATTGAAAACAAGGGCATACCTAATACATTAGAACCTTATCTTCCTGAAGGAATCATCTACCCGCAGGCGGCACACGTTATTTTTGCTTTTGCCGCGATTTTGACAGGATGTATCGTTCCACAATCAGTCTTCTTTGTCACTCCTCTTTTCAATGCCTTGACCGTCTTGGCAGCCTATTTCATGGCGCGAAGGCTTTGGCCAAATCGCGTCTTCTATCTTGGTGCGGTTTTCATTTTCACTTTCGTGGCATCGTGGCCTATGTTTGTTACGTGGGGTGCCAACCCCTTCGTAGTTGGTTTGCCTTTTTTCTTGATTTGTTCAACACTGTCTTTTTCGTTGCTTTTTGACTCGGACAAAAGGACGAAGTGGGGGCTTTGTCTGATCGGGGTGCTGTTTGGATATCTGGGTGCAATAATGGTGTCGTTTCTTCAGATGTTATTGGCGACTTTGGTTATCGGTCTTCTTATCAAGCTTTCTCTTGGGCATTCTGACGTGAGGCGGAAGGTGAAGAACTGTACTCTTTTGTCTGCAGCTAGTCTGATTCCGCTGGGTCCGTTTCTCTTCAGATTTGTGTTCTACTACCCAAACGTTGGACACAACATTGGCCTGCCTGCAGATTTCATTGGATATCCTGGAATCCAGAACCAGATAGGGCAAGGTCTTCGATGGGCATATGAGAATCTTTCCCCGTATCCTCATCTTCGCATGAGCACAATAGCCATTTGTATGCTAAGCATACTGCTGCTCTTCGGGATCAAGAGAAAAAGAGAACCAGAACGAGTTTTTATGGCAGCCTCGCTTATGCTCTTGGCGAGCGTCTCTTTGAGCCTTTTATCTGAGGTGCTTCCTCCTGACATAAGCGTTGTATCATCGACCCACCAGGCAATCATAATGATTGTAAGCTTATATTTGATTGCAGCCTTATTCGGCCGGAACCTTTTTGCGTTCCTGCAAGTCGCCTTTTCAAAAGTCACCAAGATCGACGTTAACAGATCACGTGTTGCGTTTCTGATCTCGATTCTCATTTCGTCCTTGGTATACGCTCCCTTTGTTATGGTGCGATTGTACTCCGACTCTTCAATCTTGAGAGGTGCTTACGGCGTGTTTGCTGTAACGGGCAATGATGACAATGAGTTGATGCTTTGGATTAGGGAGAATGTGAGTCGTGAAGCTGTAATCCTGGTGAATCAATACGAACCTGGGCTGTTCATTCCATCAGTTTCCAACAGAAAGGCCATCTTCGCCACCCCGGGAAGTCAGCTTTCCCGCGGGTATCAGAAGTTGTGCGGTTTACTGAGCGATGGAATGCTCAACGCAACCTGTTACAGCATCATGAAGAGCTTTGGGATAACGCATGTCTATGTTGGTTCCGTAGCAACATATTGGTGGTTAAAAGCCTACAGATGGAACCCTCAGCTATTTCTCAGCGACCCGAATTCTCGCTTAGTCAAGAGAATCGGCGGAGCTTATCTCTTCCAGATCTCATACGAGAACTTGTAATACACCTCAGTCATGATCAGCATGATGGTAGCAGAGGATTGGGGCAGAAGCGAAATGCTTTTCTGTTTTCCTCGGAGCATTTAGAATGAACAAACTTGAGATCTGCTAGCTTTGTGCAGACCCTATTTCGCAGGTATTATGAAGAACTTACGATGACCAGGAGTGTCCCTGCACTTGAGAACCGCGAATTCGGTTTCGCTTCGTTTGAAGGTCGAATGATTCGACATCAAAGCTTCAGAAATGAGGAGCAACTGGTTGCTTTCTTGAGGGATTTTGCACCGCGAGACGCCTACGTATCCTGCGGCTACTACGAAGATCCCATTGCTGAAATGGAAAAGAAAGGCTGGCTAGGCGCTGATCTAGTTTTTGACATTGACGCGGACCACATTCCCACCGATTGCGACAAGTATCATGATGAATGGGCCTGCGGCAATTGTAGCTTCACAGGAAGAGGAATCGTGCCTGAGAAGTGCCCAGTGTGTAGTGGCGAGAAGTTTGATGTAAGCACATGGCCATGCGAAACGTGTTTAGCATCTGCAAGAAACGAGACGGTTAAACTCTTGGACATGTTGATGCACGATTTTGGCTTTTCACAAGAAGAAGTGGCCGTGTTTTTCTCTGGGCACCGTGGCTATCATGTTCATGCTGAAAGTGAATCAGTCAAGAGACTTGATTCAATCGCACGCAAAGAAATCGTTGACTACATCTGCGGTCTAGGTCTGGACCTATCTCTTGGCGGTTTGGGCCTCAAAGACTTCAGGACAACCAAACGCTATCAAGGTCTGCATTCAGGGAAACTCGGCTGGTCCGAAAGGATCTCTGCAGGAATGAAAGATGTTATCCTCAATGCCAATGATCAAAGTCTGTTAAACATCGGGGTCGGAAGAAAAGAGGCCAGAGTGCTGCTGTCAAACAAAGACAGGCTTTTGAGGGGTCGGTCTGACACAAGTGTCATTGGCGGTGTCAAGGGTGTTGGTGTCGAATCTTGGAGGAAAATCGCAGAACATAGCGTGAAGACGAAATCCGCAAAAGTCGACACGGTCGTTACAACAGACATTCATCGATTGATCAGGTTGCAGGGCACGCTGCATGGCAAAACAGGTTTCAAGAAGGTCGAATTTCCGGTTTCAGCCCTAGATGATTTCGACCCATTCAGAAGTGCGATAGCCTTTAAAGAAGGCGAGATAACCGTTCTTATTTCCAAGGCACCGGAGTTCAGACTGGGTGATGAAATGTTCGGCCCCTATAAAGGCGAAAAGGTTGAACTGCCTACTGCAGCAGCCATTCTGCTGATTTGCAGAGGCAGAGCAGAGGTAGTGGAATAGTATGTATGGCGAACTACATGAAACCTGGAAACGTGAACTTGAAAAGGCCGAACTGGAGAAACTGCCTCCAGACTTCTACTATAGAATGGCCGATTACCTTCGGTGTCTCAGAGAAGAAGGGCGGATGCTTGACAAAAGAACGATTAAGGCAAGACTCCTCAAAACCGAAATGCGTAGCGTTAGACGCATGGTTCGCGAACTGATCCAAACGCGTTACAGGAAACTTGTGAAAAGGATAGCAATCGGCGAAAAAGTACCATCAGAATTCCTGACCACTGAGGAGGAGAGAATTTGCACAGACTGCTCACCCATCGTGATGGCGTATCAGAGCTTTACCAAGAACCTTCTAAGAGGACAGCTAACAAAGATAGCCATAGCACTGGAACACAGAACCTCTGCTTTGCGTTTCTCAAAGGATGTTCCAGAAATCATAGGCGCAGATATGAAAACCTACGGGCCTTTCAAGGTTGAAGACGTTGCGTCGCTACCTATTGGAAACGCAAAGATCCTCGTTAAACAGGGTCTGGCGGAAGAAGTTGAAATCAGTTGAGACCAAGCATGACGATCTAGCTACTGGATTCGGCTTGGCTCAATAGACAGCGGCGCTTTCCCTGTGATCGCTTTCGGTTTTCTGATGAATGCCCACAAAGCCCGTAGTCCAATTATTATCAGAGGATAGGCTACTATCCAAGCAATCGAGTATAGCATGCCATAATAGTCATGGAAACGTTGAACTTCAGGCGGAAAGTACCTTGGTGTCCAACCAGTATCTATTGCAATCACAAAGATTGTGGCTATTCTTAGAATGTTTATGAAATATGTGACTGTAGCACCTACTAAAAAGTAGATTGTCCTCTGCCACCATGGAATAGTGCTCTTGCTCAAGAACAACAGAATTACAACACTATAGATCAGAAGGCTTTCAATGCCAGCACACGGCCAAGCTATTCCGAATGACGCCGACCCTTTTGCGTTTTGTGCCGTCAAGCTAGGGGTGTAGCCATATTCAGGGCTTACCGTGAAGGACGTTCTTGTTTGATAACCCATGAGATTCAGAACCCCTGCCGCCAAAGTCGTCGTTGTTGGAACGATGATCTGGAAAGGCGTAAATCTTCCCCATGGATACAGATTGTCTATCGTGTATAATCCACCAATAACTCCCATGAAAAACACAGGAAGTAAATAGCTAGTCAAGCCGCTGATTCCATACTCGAGGGTGATAATGAGGGCAAAAATTCCCATAAAAACAAAATACTCTATCGTCAATGGCATCAACTGCGCCCAATGCTCTCCTATGTTGGAATACTTTGCCAATTCGGAAACTGCTGTATTGAGTCCAAAGAAGTTGGCAACAATCACGTATACAGTGGGTATCAACAGAGAAACTGCGAAGGCAACAACTCTTGCAGACTTCATTTTGGAGAGTTTTGTTGTTTGGAGATCCTCCCAGTTCAAGATTAGTTCAAGAAAGCATAACCATATGAAGAAAAGCTGATAGGTTCTGCCTTGCCACATTTTTTCGAAAGACAACGGATCCAAATAGTACAGTATGAGCAAGGGTATGACGAGTGATATTATTGGCAGGAGTCTTGTTAGAATGTTGATGCGCCTCTTGGCTGTCTGCCTACGACTCTCCATCCGTTAAGCTCCTCAGCTCTTGCCTTTGTTCAATAGTAACCATCTGGGCGGTTATTTAAATCTGATATTGGCAATTAGCATGAATTTGTATGTCTCAAGGGACTTGGCTGGGCAATAGCAGGGGTGAACTAGATAACCGCGATTCATGCTGGCAGAAAAAGTATAAGAGCTTGTGTGTTTTCTTTATGGAAAGCTGGTAGAGTGGTTAGAGTGAATGTTCCTAAGGAGACTACGACGTACTGTCCGAAATGCAAGAAGCATCAGGCTCATGCTGTTTCGCTTTACAAAGCTGGGAAACGAAGAGCTCTAGCCAAGGGTGAGCGTCAGCATGCGCGAGAGAAAAGAGGCTACGGCGGACAGAAGTATACGCTTCAAAGAGAGTTCGCAAAAACAACGAAGAAGCAGACTCTAAAGCTGAAATGCAAGGTCTGTGGCTACCAGAGACACAAAGATGGTATGAGATTGAGGAAATTGGCTATAGTTTGAGATTGAGGTTGTTGTTATGGCTGAATGGGATGAACTTATTCCGAAACCGAGAAGCAGTTTCGTACGCGTGAAATGCCTGAAATGCGGTAATGAACAGATAGTTTTCGGCAGTGCCGTAAACAGGGTTACGTGTAATGTTTGCGGAACTGAACTTGCTGAACCTGCGGGTGGAAAGGCGAAGATCAAGGGCGAAATCATTGCAGTTTTCGAATAGGGATGAGTGATAGTGGCGGCTAGGAAACCAGAGTGGCCGGAACCTGGCGATTTGGTCATAGCCACAGTTCAGAGCGTCACTGATTTTGGAGCCTACGCAAAGCTAGACGAATACAACAAGAGAGGTTTGCTACATCGTTCTGAGATATCTTCTTCATGGATCAGGAACATCCGAGACTTTGTTCGTGAAGGACAAAAACTAGTCCTGAAAGTTCTGCGCGTAGATACAGAAAAACAACACATAGACCTGTCCCTCAGAAGAGTCACGAAAAGAGAAAAAATCGAGAAAATGATGGTTTGGAAAAAGGAGAGAAAGGCTGAAACTTTGCTTCGAACCGTTATTGAAAAAACAAAGCTCTCAGAAGATGAAGTTTACGAAAAGGCAGGTGCGCTGATAGAAAAGGAATATGGTTTGTACGAAGGCTTCGAAAAAGCCGTAAGAGAGGGTTCCGAAGCTCTAACGAAAATAGGCGTGCCTGAAGAACTTGCAGCAGTCTTCGTGGAAGTTGCCAAAGAAAGAATACCTGTACTAATGGTGAAGGTTAAGGGTATCGTGGAGCTTCGTTGCGCGAAGCCGAACGGCGTGAAGATAATCAAGGAAGCCTTCTTGAGCGCGAAGAAAACAGAGAAATCTAAAGAAGGAGAGTTTCGGTTCTATGTTGTCGCTGCACCAAAATACGCCATAGAAGTCATGGCGGATAACTACAAGAACGCAGACGATATTCTGCAAAAAGTTGCCCAAAATGTTGTTTCAGCCGTAGACAAGGCTGGCGGACAGGGCACATTCAGGAGGGAAAAGTAGTGGTTTGGCTTCTGAGAAAGTGCGAGGAATGTAGAAAATACACGCTGAGACTTGATGGATGTCCTTACTGCGGAGGCGTTGTGCACATACCTCATCCAGCCAAGTTTTCGCCAGACGACAAGTACCTCAAGTATAGGATGGCTCTGAAGAGGGAGAGTCAACAGAATGAAAGAGACGTTCATTAAGGAACTTGCAAGAGTCGAACTGAACAATCCTGTGCTTATAGAGGGCCTCCCTGGGTTGGGTCTTGTTGGCAAGATCACTACTCGTTATCTGGTCAAGCAGCTAAAGGCCGAAAAGTTCGCCTATCTGTATTCACCGCATTTTCCATATTTTGTACTCGTCAGCAAGAAAGGAAACGTTCGGCTTCTTCGCGGCTCTTTCTATTTTTGGAGGAACAAGAACGACAAGAACGATCTAATCTTCTTCACTGGCGATAGTCAAGCACAGACAATCGAGGGCCAATACGAGATCTCCAACTGCCTACTGAATTTCGCCAAACAAAATAATGTTAAGATGATTGTCACGCTTGGCGGCTACCGAATGGAAGCAAAGGACAAGCCCAAGGTTGTAGCCGCCGCGACAAACGAAGCAATGTTAAGCAGGGCGTTGAAGGCCAACGCCATAGTCAGCCCAGTCGGAAGCCCCATCGTAGGCACGGCTGGCCTAATATTGGGTTTGGCCCATTTCAGCAAAATAGACGCACTCTGCCTGCTTGGTGAGACACGTGGATATTTGCCTGACCCGGTGGCAGCGAAGAGTGTGGTCGAGGTTCTGCAATCAATGTTTGGTTTTGAAGTGGAATTGGCTGGCTTGGACGAAGAGATTGCTAAGGCAGACAAGATGGTTACTCGTTTGCAGAAGATTGAAGAGAAGAGAGCCTCGATGGCAGAGGAAGAAAAGAAAGAAGAGGACAAGAAAGTCACTTACATTTCATAGAAACGAACTAGAAGCCTAATTCATTCTTGACTATCTCAACAATTTTCTCGGCTGCTCTTCCATCTCCGTATGGAGACTGTGCCGGTAACTCCTTTTCGCTTTTCAGTGTTCTATTCATGGCATCTAGTATCCCTTGCTTCCTCACGCCGACAACCTTGGCGAAGCCAGCCTTGACGGCTTCCGGCCTCTCGGTAGAAAGACGAATGACCAATACGGGTTTGCGCATGTTTGGTGCCGTGGCTTCTTCCTGTATGCCACCGGAATCCGTCACTATCATTTCGCATTTCTTCATCAGAACCAGGAAGTCCAAATAGCCTAGAGGAGGTAGGATTTGCAGGTTTCCAGACTTCTGAACCTTCGCATACATCCTATTCTTCCGGAGCCTCTTTCTTGTTCTTGGGTGCATTGGGTAAACGACTGGTATTGGAGCTTCTGTGAAGGCTTCAATGAAGTTTTTAAGAACGACTGCATTATCCACGTTTTCCGCCCTATGAGCAGTTGCCAACGCGAACCTCTTGAACTGAATCTTTTTCAGTATTTCTGATTTTTTCTCAGCTATAGGCAGATGCTGGATTACAGCATCTATGACTGTGTTTCCCGTCGTGTAGGCTTTTCCCCAGACGTGCTCCTTCTTCAAGTTGCTCTCAGCCGTTTCTGTCGGCGCAAACAAGTAAGTCGAGATGTGGTCTGTCAGTCTTCTATTATGTTCTTCTGGCATACGCAGATCGCAACTTCTCAGGCCAGCTTCGACATGTCCAACAGGCACTCCAAGCTTGACTGCGGCTAAGGCTGTTCCAAGTACGCCGTTTGTGTCGCCTTCCACCAAGACAATAGCCGGCTCGGTCTCTTTCAGCAGTTTTTCCATCTGGATTATTATGCGTGCGGTTTGCGCCCCTTGCGAGTACGCCTTGAGTTTGTATCCGTACTCTGGCGTGGGCAGTTCAAGGTTTTCAATGAACTGTTGAGACATGTTATAATCGTAGTGTTGCCCGCAGTGTACGAATATCGATGGCGTCTTGTTCTTGTGCAGAGCTCTGATTATTGGAGCCATCTTTATGATTTCTGGACGGGTACCCACGACAACCATTACTTTCTTCATTGTCATTTCCTACGTGAGTTGAAGTAAATACTCGTTGGTGCATTCTTAATGTTTCCTTTGGATTTGGAATCATTCTGCTGTAGCATGATTGTAGATACTTCTATAATCTCAGGAGCTCAAATCGAACATGTCAATAATAATCGTTGAATTGCTTGTCGTTTGCGACACACAAGTGGTTTTATCACGCTTTTTCGATATTCCATCCATAAACTTCGCATATGGAGACATGAAAAATGAGACTGTTCAGAAAAACCAGAGCCTTGAGCACAGTGGTGACAACACTAATCATCTTGGTTGTCTCAGTATTGTTAGCAACGATCGTGACGTTCTATGCGATAAACGTCACGACAACGAGAATTCAGGAAGAGGCTCTGTTCTTGACCAAACAACACGTATGGTATAACACGAGCGGTTCATGGGCACAAGCGGCGATAGTGATCGTGAACACTGGCGGAAAAGATGTTGTTTTCGACAAGCTTTCAGCGCGAGGACAAGAATGCCAATGGAGCAACATCTACTATTGGAGAACTAATACTGTGACAGTTTCAAACGACTTGAGCGTGACTGCTAATGCTCTCAGCGGCTCAACCGCATCCATAGTCGTTCAAAATGCCTCAAGAACCTTCAACCAAGCAACCGACGACTTGACTCTGAAATCTGGCTGGACCATGGTTGTCTACGTGATGAATCCTGACAGCATCGCATTGAACGATGTAGGAATAACAGTCGGCATAACACTCTTCACATCGAACGCCCAGTACTACAAAGAGACTAACGTTGCAGCAGCACAATAGCCACGTTTTGTTTTTTCAAGCAATCTAGGTCTTCTTTAGGTAATCCTCTCTAGGCGAATATATTGTTCCTTCACGTAACAATTGTCCAATGAGTTTCTCCGCTTCGCCTCTCGAAACCTTGTACTTTGTTTCCAGTTCATTCAAAAGTGCTACCTTTTCAACCAAGCCCGTGTCCTTTTCCATCGCCATTAGTGTCGATAAGACCGTTTGTAGTTTGTCTCTTACACTTTTGGGTTTTCCGGTCATTATGATGTCTATGTCCATTTTGTATGAGGAGAGGTCGATGCCGACTTCTTCGAGTGATCTTTTCATTATGGCCACGGCCGCTTCCGCATCTTCGGCTGTCACTTCTTTTCTGAGGGCCGCGCGTGATCTTGCTTCAGCCGTGCGTACGAGGGATTCAAGCTGACGTGCAGTTATCGCGACTGGCGAGCCTTCTGCTTCGCTTGCGGACCGCATTGCCAAATAGAAATCGTTAAGACGCCTTACTGCGTCGTCGGTTAGAACTGGTCTGATTCCCTTAGAGTAGCTTATGTACTTCCGTAGTAGCTCCAAGGGTATAGGTGATTCTACAGGGCTCAGCCCTTTTCTGTGAAGTCCAAGAATGTGCTCAGACATCTTGCTATCAGTCTCTTTGTTTGGCACGTCTCTCAGAATGAAGATCAAGTCGAACCTTGAAAGGATCGTAACAGGTAATGAGATGTTTTCAGCCACGGTACGATGAGGTTCATATCTTCCCAAGGCCGGGTTCGCCGCTGCAAGTATAGCCGTCCGTGCGTTGAGCGTTGCAACGATGCCGCCTTTCGCAACTGAAACCGTATGCTGTTCCATGGCTTCGTGAATGGCAACCCTATCTTCTGGGCGCATCTTGTCCATTTCGTCAATGCACGCGATACCCTTATCAGCTAGCACTAAGGCTCCGGCTTCAAGGCTCATTCCACCACCTTTCTCGCGTATGACTGCTGCAGTCAAACCTGCGGCAGTTGTGCCTCGTCCCGAGGTGTAGAGTCCCCGGGGTGCCACTCTTGAAACATATTGTAGTAGCTGTGACTTTGCGGTTCCTGGGTCGCCTACTAGGAGGGCATTCATTTCTCCTCTTATTGATATGTCTGGGAGAGTTTTGCCTACGCCTCCGAATAGAATGTACATTATTGCTTCTTTTATGTGGTCATATCCATAGATTGATGGCGCGATTGAGTTGATGATTTTTCGATGAATCCACGGGTCTTTTGCGAGTTCTAGGATTTTTTCTTCTTCCTCAGGTGAAGGAAGCGATGTTTCCGGTTCCTTGCCTAGAACCTCAGTAGAGTTAGCATCTACATGGAGTGTGAACGTGCGCAGCTTTCCGACTCCAGGTAGTGTTGGCGCAACTGCGCACACTATTCCCACGACTGAAACGTGGTCTCCGGGTCTGGCGAGGTCAACTATTTCGCTTCCGACGAGCTTGATGTGCAACGTTCGGGGAAGCTGACCGGGCGGCAAGTCTTCGGGTCTTTCTTGCAAGCGGAGTTCTTGAGTGTCTATGAATGTGGATTCCTCTTGGACGAAATCAAAGGGTCCCTTTGATCCGCAGTCAGGGCTGCTACATGCAAAGGGCGCTTTCAGGAACGGTCCTGACTGACTTATGGGTATCACTGTGCCGCATCGCTTGCACTTGAAGGCACCCTGCATAACCATGGGGCGGACTGGTGATGAACGAACCACGATACCCACAACCATGATAAGCTTGCCTATTTGATCGGAACCTAGTTTGCGAAGCTGTTCAGCTTCAAATAGTCGAACAATTCTGACGGTTACGGTTTCGATTTTTTCAGCATACTCTTGGTCCTCGATCTGTAGCTGAGCATAAGCCGCATTGTTTGTGTGCTTCAGATACTCCTCAGGGTTTTCCAAGAGATCCTCGGCGAGTCTTTGGTCAAAAGCGAGAAGCTCCTCAAACTCAACCATCAAAGATGTTTTGCCCGTTACCGACAGTTGCGATATTCTTTGGCGGTATCTTTCAGTCTTAAAAAACTCTTGGAAGCGCTCCTGCGGGTCTATTACTTCCAATTCCTCAGTCATTCTTCCTCATCTTCGTTTCTCAGTATTCGGATTCGCCACTCACGTATGAGGCCGGAAAGGTGGTCGTAGAGGAACCTTTCTTCGCTCGTGAAGTTCTTCGTTATCTGTTCAGTTTGGGCCGGAGCAGATGCGAGTGCGACTATCTTTCTTAACCTTGAATTCACTATGTCGTGGGTCAGACTTCTGAACGTTTCGTATTCTCGCATCTTCTCTGGTGCTTTGACGGACTCTTCTTTCAGCTCCGCAAGATATCTACGAAGCCTAGGGTAAAAACCATCTGACAATCTGGATATCTGTCCGGCAGTTTGAGCACGTTCTTTCCATTGAATCTTGAAAAGTTTGGCCGAATTCAAATGCTCTTCTTCACGGAAGCGAGCGTTGCCTGATTCTTCGAGTTCCTGAGCCACCCAGTAGTAAACTTCATACTCGTTTCCTTCTTCAAAAGGTCCTACGTTCAATCCTGCAAGCTTAATCTCAGGCAGACTCCTGTTTGCGATGATTCTCACAATCGAGTTTTCAAAAACGAAATCCAATCTACTAATTGTCGTTGTCGTCATTGCAGTCCTTACTCCCTTCCCTCATTTTCAGAGCTACTGTATGAAACAGATATAAAAACTACAGTTCAAAAACTTAGATAAGAACTTGCGAGAATCCAATTGCAGTTGCGGCTCTCGCCGGAGAGCGAAAAAAAGGAGGTTGCTTTTTACGGCCATAGACCTAGTGTCTTTATTGCTTCTGCGACTCTTCCAACGCCGACTATCAGTGCTGCCGTTCTCATGTCGCTTTTCTCTTTTTTCGCCACTTTACAGACATCATTGAAGGCTTTTACCATCTTGTCTTCCAGCTTTCGGTTCACTTCTTCGACCGTCCAGTGTTCTCTTGTTAAGTTTTGTACCCATTCAAAATAGCTTGTAGTTACCCCTCCTGAGTTGGCCAGAATGTCTGGTATGAGGAGTACTTCCTTTTCATGAAGCATTTTGTCTGCCTCTGGTGTTGTTGGGCCGTTTGCGCCTTCGGAAATGATCTTGGCTTTGATGTTGTCGGCGTTTGCCTTGGTGATCTGGTTTTCGAGGGCCGCTGGTATTAGTATGTCACATTTCAGCTCTAGTAGCTCTTCGTTCGTTATGCTCTTGCTTCTCTTGTATTTGGCAACTGAACCTGTTTTGGTTTTGTGTTCGTAGGCTTCGTAGGGGTTCAAACCGTTTGGACTGTAGATTCCACCCATCGAGTCGCTTGCTGCGACGATTTTGCAGCCCATGTCATATGCGATTTTTGCCGCGTTCATACCCACGTTTCCGAAGCCCTGAACTGCAACTGTCGCTCCCTTAAGTCTCAAACCTAGAATCTTGGCTGCTTCTCTTGCGCAAACAACGACGCCTAAGGATGTTGCCTGCTCTCTTCCTTCTGAACCACCTATGCTGATGGGTTTTCCAGTTACGCATTCCGGAACGCTATAGCCCGTTATTTGACTGTAAGTGTCCATTATCCATGCCATGGTCTGCGCATCCGTGTACACGTCTGGTGCTGGAACGTCGCGATGCGGTCCAATGAAGTCGTAGAGTAGACTTGTGAATCGTCTTGTCAGTCTTTCAAGTTCGCCTTTCGACATTTCTTTTGGGTTGCAGGTTATTCCTCCTTTTGCACCGCCATAGGGAATGTTTACAACTGCACATTTCCATGTCATCCACATGGCAAGTGCCGTAACCTCGTCAAGTGTGACATTCGGATGGTAGCGTATCCCACCCTTAAATGGTCCTCTTGCATCCCAATGCTGTACTCGGAACCCTTTGAAAACGGCGGTCTTGCCATCGTCTCTCTTTATCGCAACGGAAACTATGAGCGACCTCTTTGGATGAGCCAGCAGTTCATGCATCGAATGGTCAAGCTCAAGCTTCTCAGAAGCGATCCTCAACTGCTCTTGCGCGACAGTCAGCGCTGTTTGTTTTTCCGGCATGATCGATTTCTCCGATTTTCCTAACTGCCAGATGCTAGATTAATAAGCATTGCTGTTGAACTTGAAGAAAAAAATGGTGATGCTAGTCGAGAATCCTCTCGATTGCATCTTTTTCTATTTCGTCAGGCATTGGTATGCCGGTGACCTTAGTGGCTCTCTCAGATAGACTCATCAAGTCGTTTCTGCTGAGGAGGTCCAGTTTCCATTTTCTGTTGCCGGCCATGAGCTGCTTGAGTCCCACGCCCACTCTGTCGGTCATGTATGTGTAGACTGCGACGGCTTCCCATGGTATTTCCTTGAAGCGTTCGCCGTACTTGGCTTTCAGTTCAGGTGCAGCTATGAAGAACTTGTCTGGGGTAGCACCGAATTTGTCTGCAAAGGCTTTTGGTAGCTTGCCTTCTTCAGCCAGCTGTTTGAAGTAGCTTCCCTTGAATGCGGCTGTTATTGGCGACCGTCCCATCAAGACCGCTTTTATGAAGGGGCCGTCTCCGAAGTTGCTCATTGCGATTGCCTTGAAGACAGATGTTTCCTCTATGAAACCTCCAGCGATAACAAGGTCTGGAACGTAGCGTCCCTTCTTCTTCAGTATCTGTGCACATTTCAAGACCAAGGCTTCAAGGTAAACCGTTGGAATGCTCATCTCATCCATCATTGGCACAGGGCTCATGCCTGTTCCGCCTCCTGCGCCGTCGAAGGATACGTAGGCGATCTTGGCTTCTGAAGCCATCTTCATCGTGTAGGCGACAGCTGATGGTCTGTATGCTCCTGTTTTCAGCGTTACGTATTTTGCGCCTTGTTTTCTCAGCCATTCTATGTCCTCTAGAAAGCCTCTCTCTTTCGGTATGCCTACCCTGCTGTGCCTTTCAAAGGACTTGAATACGCCATCTTTCCATGCTTGCTGGACGGTTGGGTCTTCTGGGTCTGGAATTACCACGTAGCCTCTCTTCTTCAGTAGCTTGGCCTTTTCAATGTCTCTCACTCGGACTTCTCCGCCGATAGCTTTGGCTCCTTGTCCCCATTTTCTTTCGATGACATTTACTTCCAGTTTCGATATGGCGTAGACGTCAACGCCTAGTCTTTGGTCTTCTACGTTTGTCTGTACGACTACTTCTCCATGTTTCTGGTCCCAGAACTTCCTGAATAGGTCAACTCTTCGTTTCAGTTCTTCTGAGTGCGTGACTTTTCCATTCGTGATCTGTGCTTCCACATCCATGCCGCATACGTTTTCTCCAACGATTATGGATGCGCCTGAAAGTGCAGCACCTATTGCTAGGCCTTCCCAATTCAGTCTTGCAACATCAGTTGAGCCGAATGCGCCGTTCAGCACTGGAACTTTCAGTGGTATGCCTCCGACTTTTGTTTCTATGTTGACGTTTGGGAAGATCGTTAGGTCTGAGTTTGGTTCGATTCCTTCTGCTTCGAACAGGCCTGCTTGTATGTTGAAGTGTGACCAGTCTAGTCCGAAGTCTTTCAGTGCGCCTGCGGTGCTTGAGCCGAATTGGGCCGGTTCTGGGTAAAGTGCTTCTCTGCCTCTGAAGGCTGATAGGCTTATTTCGCACAGGAATGGGCAGTCACGGATGCAGATGGGGCACATTCCGCTTGTTGGGCTCGTGTCTTTGACTCGCGTTTGGGTTCCGGTTGTTGATTTTCCGTTCAAATAGGAACTGTTTTTGTGTACACGTTCTGTCATTCTTCTTTCTCCTCCAATCCAAGATTTTTGACGAGGATGAGTGAATTAGGATAGCATTTAAGCATTACTTTAGCTTGGCTGGAAAATGTACATTCGTGAACATCGGATCTTTAGCCGGGTTCTTAAGGGATCTTTATCTTTAGTCCATCAGCAGAGTATTCGCGACGGCGATAAGTTTCCGGATTATACCGCGCGCCGCCTTTCTTGACCTCAATATACCGGTTTACGCCTTCTTTTGACAGTTCAATAACTACTTGTGTCATGTGTTCAATAATGGCACAGAATTCCTTAGGGTGGGCATTCTTGGCAATTGTCCAGTAGGCCAATGTCTGATAAGCGTATAACGCTGGGCAGACGTGACCAAAGAAAGCCTTCACCGCTTCACGTCCCCACATGTGCTCCATCAAAGACAAGCTGTTGAAAACAAGCCTTGTTCCCGGCGTTACGAATTCTCTTTCAATTCTTCCGAAAAACCTGTGGAATTGCTCGGGATCTTTCGAGCTCGGGGCTTTCTTAATCCATGAGGGTGCCTTGTCGTAGAAGTCGCTGAAAATCAGTTCACCCTGACCCGATGATTCAGAAAAGCAATCTAGTACAAGGAACTTGCTTTCCCATGCCCTTGGGAAGGTTTCTATCAATGGCTCAAGGTGCAACATCACGGCTTGGGGAGGATATATAAAATCAAAATATATCACCTGGTTTCCATCTTCAATGCCTCGTCTCATGAAATTGCAGAGAAACTCCAAGGCGAATGTCCCAGACTCCACTTCCCACAGAACATTTTCGCCCAGGAGGAGACCTCCATCTAAAAGCTGGTCTAGTGTTTCTATTCCCGTAGAAAGAACATTATCTTTGTTTTTCTCCATGCTAAACCCTCACCCTTTGATTTGTCGTCGTTGATAAAAACGTTTGGTTTGTGTCAAAGGTGTTCAGTCATGTACACTATGTACATAACGTTTCTATATTTGAACATGACACTACCTATTTTCTAAGAAGATGGAGATGGAAATGAATGCTAAACTCAGTAGAGCTTTCCGGACGAGAACTTGGAATGATAAAACTGATGGCTGACTTCTTCGTAGAGAAACCTGAACTGACCGCGAAAATCGAAAGCTACACGACAGCCCACTACGCACTGACAACTACATACTCAGAAAACTTCGGAATTCCAGAAGCAGACGCGGGAAAAGTGTTCGAAGAGCTTGAGAGAAAGATCAACGAATCAGAATATGTCCATGTGGAAGCTCCTCCTCCACTTAAGAAATGGCGCGGTTTGACAAAGGAAGAGATCAACATGCTGCGCGTCATCATCGACTACTTCTCACCGAATCCGAAAATGGCGGCTGCGGGATCATTCACGTCAAAGAGACCAGAAGCTATTGTCCAGGCCTACTTGTGGTTCTACGGCAGCTCAGTCGGCAACGGTGAAGCAGCAAGGGAAAACTTCCAAAACCTCATGGAAAAATGCCAGACAGCAGTTTCAATGAAAATGGAAACATTAGCCCCAGTTGTAGCAACCCCGAACCCTTACGAAGCAGTGCTCAGATTGCTAGACACCGCCGCAGAAAAGCTGAATCTAGACCTCGGCGTACATGAAATGCTTAAACGTCCTATGAGAACAATCATAGTCAATATTCCCGTAGTTATGGATGACGGTAGCATGCAAGTGTTCACTGGTTACCGCGTACAGTACAATGATGCGTTGGGTCCGACAAAAGGTGGCATAAGATATCACCCTGAATTAACGTTGGATGAAGTGATCGCACTATCGGCGTGGATGACTTGGAAGACCGCTGTAACAGGCCTGCCCTTGGGCGGAGGTAAAGGAGGAATCCGGTGCAACTCAAAAGAAATGTCTTCAGGGGAACTGGAGCGATTAACCAGAGGCTATGCACGGGCGTTCGCCAGATACATAGGACCCTATTCGGACGTCCCGGCACCGGACGTGTACACGGATGCGCAGACCATGGCATGGATAATGGATGAATACAGCGAAATGGTAGGACACAACGTATTCGGCGTAGTAACAGGAAAACCGATTCGAGTAGGCGGTTCACTAGGAAGGAACGAAGCAACATCGAGAGGCGTGATGTACACCGTTATCGAGGCTGCAAAACATCTAAAAAAGGAACTTGGGAACTCGACAGTGGCTGTTCAAGGCTACGGAAACGTTGGCTTTCACGCGGCCAGATTAATGCATGAGCTTGGTTGCAAGATCATAGCGGTTTCAGACTCGAAAGGTGGAATACACAACTCAAAGGGCTTGGATCCGATCGAAGTAATGGAACACAAGAACGCGACTGGTTCAGTCGTTGGCTACAAGGGAAGCGCAAGTGTGACAAATGAAGAACTGTTGGAACTGGAATGTGACATTCTTGTTCCTTCAGCTTTGGAAAACCAAATAACCAAGGCGAATGCCGGCAGAATCAAAGCGAAGATTGTGGCTGAGGGCGCAAACGGACCGACGACCCCTGAGGCAGATGAAATACTCTACAGGAATGGAGTGTTCGTGATCCCAGACATTTTGGCGAACTCTGGAGGCGTAATCGTTAGCTACTTCGAGCAAGTGCAGAACCAGACGAACTTCTACTGGACAGAAGATGAAGTTCGGACTAGGTTAGAACACACGATCGTTAGCGCATTCAAGGAGGTCTTGGCAGTGGCGCAGCAGTACAATGTGAACATGCGAGTTGCAGCCTACATGAACGCCGTGAAGCGAGTCTCGGAGGCAATGCTTGTACGCAAAAGAAAAACCTTTGCTCCCGTTGCTGAACCCCGCAACGTAACCAGTAGCTAAACCCCCTGACCTCTTTTTTCTTCTTTGTATGTACATAATCCGTGCTTTTTGAACACACGTTTAATAGAAACAAGTCTTAGGACAGAATAGGGAAAAAGATGTCCATTCACTTGCATACTACGATTACGAAGAAGACAGATGACTTGATTGAGCAATTGACGACGACTTATGGAACCAAGAACCGGGTTATTGAACGGGCGCTGGAGACTCTGCTTAGGGTTGAAAGAGTCGGTTCATGTGAAGATTGTGCAATAAAAGCAAAAATGAACGAGCAAGTAAACCTTAGAGAAGCCTTGGATTTGACGTCCGTTGGAAGGAAGACGATTGACAGTCTTCTGGAGGTTGCTGTTGGAGACAAGACGATCCAGGATTTCATCGTAGAGCAAAAGGTCGAAGCAAAGAATACTGTTGAGATACTGAAGGGCTCAGTAGCGTGGAAGATGCCTTCGAATTTCAAAGAGTTTATGATAATACTCGAAGAAATAGAAAGCCTAACTCGGCTGTTTGAAATCGCTTCATACAATGAGATAGACAGTACAGTTATTTTGAGACCGAGCGCCTTCAAGCGAGTGCCGGAAATTGTGGCTCTTCAAGTAACAACGATCCTTGAAGGGCTGCAAGTCTCCTTTGACTTCCGAGTAATGGGAGACGACATTGCCGTCAAGATGATACGGCAAGACCTGTATCCGTTGAGAAAGAAGGAATTTGGCGGGATTTTGGACGAGCAAGTTGAAAAGAGATTGTCAAGCGTGACTCCGGTTTTGTTTAGGAACACATTGATGCTAGTTGGACCAGCGTTCATGAACTGGGCAGAAAAGCATCTGGAAGAGCCTATAACAGATTTTGGCTCGCTTCTTGAAGACATCAGAATCGCCCTTGGCACAGCTGAACTTCCGAAAGAGCCTAGGGAATTCGTGAAAAGCTTGCTCTCCGCGTTCGTGAAAATGAACTGGTTTAAACAAGCCAAAATACTACGCGAAGTTGATGAAAAGACCCTAGACATTTCTTTCCAGTCAACAACGCCATCTGTTGCAAAGCTTTCAATTGTAATGCTTTCAGTTGTTCTAGCAACGCGAGGATGGAAACTACTCAAGTTTTCCGCAGAACAGACATCGGCAAACATATCAATCCAATTCGTGGGCTCAGAAGACCAAAGCCTTCTCGATCAGATAGTGGAAGTGAGTCTCTATCAAACAATAGGAAGACAATTTCTTGACGTTATCCCAGTTCCCCGCGAGCTCTTCAATTCATTTGCCTCCAAAGTCTACGATTCTAGCAAGGAAAAATTCGATGAAATATACCGCACCATGGGCGTCCGCGTCTCGAACGCAATACGCATGCTGGCAAGGAACGACCCAGAAAAAATAAGAAAACTGGCGCAGACATTTATCCTTAAGAACATAGGATCCACCCAACCAGATGCGGAAATTCGATTAGTTGACGATGAACATTTTACAGTAATATTCAAGAAGGTCGACATATTGATAATGAATAGTCAACGCACACTCATCGAGTCAATTTTCAAAGAACTCGGATATGAGATCTCAACAACTGTCTTCCAGAATCTCCTAAGCTTTAAACTCAAACCACTTGAAAGACCAGCCCTCGAACCACTACCACGGAAAAAGCTCATGCAGGCTTTGATAAATGAAATGTCAGCAAGCTCCTGTGACGAGGCCTTCGCGATAATCAAAGAACCCATAGACGAAATGTTTCCTGAGAACTACCCGTGGACTATCAGGGAAGTTGGCGACAGAATCATTGACATGTACCGAGAGCTTGACATTGAAGTTGAGATTGAATATTTCGAAGGCGGCTTCACTCTCAAGTACAAAACCTGTCCCTATTACAAGCTAGTCAAGACTCAACAGAAGACATGGCTCTGCAATGTGCGAAAGAAAACGTTGGAATATATCATCTCAAGGGTTGGTCACGGCAAAAAGGGCAGAATCAAAATAATAAAATCTCTCCTACAGAATGAGCACCCGTGCGAGTATGCAGTATTCCTCACAGGATTTTTGGAAAGAGACGAGAAAACATCCTGAGGAAAGCATTCTACCCCATGCGAACAACAACCTAGATTGTAGCATCAAATGGATTTCAAACTGACGCTCATGCGAGAAGGTTTCCAAGTCCGGCTTTCTTTCTCGTTCAAACTTAAATCCTTGACCCTTCCATATTTCGATAGCATTGGCTGGCAGGGATATGGACTCTCAGATAGAGGATTTGATGAATAAAGCGGTCAACCATGCGCTGCAGATTGGAGCCGTTTTTGCCGAGGTAAGGGGCGAGGATACCACAAGAGGAAACATAGAAGCAGTGGACAACGAAATCCGCACGGTTTCAGTTGTTCGGAACATCGGAATTGGTGTAAGGGTTTTTTATGGCAAGGGGAACGGGTTTTCGTTCTCGAACGTTCTCGGTGAAGAAAGCGTCTTCCGAGCAGTCGACTTGGCCATGAAAATCGCAAAAGCCTCGACAAAGAGAACACTTGTCAACTTCAAACTTGCGGCGGTTAAAACCGTTGAAGAGAAGAAAACCACTAGCGTGAACAAGCACCCGCGGGAGGTTTCTATCGATGAGAAGAAAGACTTGTGCCTAAGGCAATGTCAGACCGCTACGGCCGCGAATAAGCAAATCGCTAACGCTACAAGCATGTTCGGCGAATATCATGGAGTAATCTGTTACACAAATAGCGAAGGAACAAAGGTCTCATACGAGCCGTTACTGATAGGCTTAAGAATCGCGTGCGTAGCCAAGAAGAGCAACGTGATAGTTGACGCTTCAAACGATCATGGTGGTAGTGTCGGGCTGGACGCCTTTGAGGATACATCGCACACTCCTGAGAAGATTGCTGAAGACGCGGCCAAATGGGCTTTGGAGAAGCTGAAAGCAAAACCTGCGCCAGCCGGAAAATTCGACGCTCTTATTGATTCAAAGCTTGCAGGCGTGCTTGCGCATGAATCCTTCGGGCATTTGTCAGAAGCAGACTTCGTAGTCACCGGAGACTCTCCGCTAACGGGCAAGATTGACCAGAAGCTTGGGACGGATATTGTATCAATAATTGATGAAGGCTTGCCAGAAGAAGGAGGCTACAAGATACACTTTGATGATGAAGGAGTCCCATGCGACCGCGTTGAAATTCTCAAGAACGGCGTGTTAACCCACTATCTGCACAGCCGAGTGACAGCGAAGGCGATGAAGATGAAGCCTACAGGAAATGCGAGAAGCCAAGACTATTCCTTCGAACCGATTGTGAGGATGAGAAACACCTATTTTGATGCTGGCAAATGGAAGCCAGAAGAAGCCATAAGCGAACTCAAAAACGGCATATACGCAATAAACACGGCCGGCGGACAAGTTGACGATACGGGAACGTTTCTTTTCAAAGCCATAAGAGGATACCTCGTTGAGAATGGCGAACTCAAACATCCGCTACGAGACGTGGCGTTAACAGGAAACATCCTTGAGCTTCTCAAGAACGTTGACGCCGTGTGCAACGACCTTAAAATCTTCAGCCAGCCGTTCGGAGGGTGCGGAAAAATCGACCAAAGAGCCATGGTTGGACTCGGTGGACCGCATATCAGGGTGAAAGGAGTCTTGTTTGGAGGAACTGGTTAGAAATGGAAAACCTGCAAGAAGTCGGAAGAAGGGCCGTAGAACATGCAAAGAAGCTCGCAGCAGACGAGGCTGAGATCTACATTTGCATGGAGAAACAAACATCAGTCAAGTTTGTTGGAGGAATATTCGCTTCCAGAGGAGGCGCAGTCAAAGGAATCAAAGGTTCACTTGCAAGAATAGGTGAACGCTGGATCAAGAAAAAAGGGCTACCGATAATAAGCAGCGGAACCAAAGCAGGCGTCGGGATAAGGGCAGTTGTGAATAAAGCTGTTGGGTTTTCAAGCGTTTCAAGCATCGAGGAAAAGCGCGTCTTAGAAGCCGTTGAAGAAGCAGTCAACATTGCCAAGATCAGACCGCCTGATCCAAACTGGAAGACGTTGCCTGAATTCGAAAAGCTTTCAGGGCAAGGTGGGATTTTTGACGATCGAATCTCAAACATAGATGTTGAAGAGATGCTGGGTTTATGTGTTGATGGTTGTGTTTGTGGTGCGGATTTCGACAAGAGAATCACCAACGCTTTGTCTATGGTTTCAGCTTCAGCGATTTCTTTTGGCGTGGTGAATACGAGAGATGTTGAAGCTTTTGACCGAGGGACTGTTTTCTCAGCGATTATGAGTTTCAAAGCAAAGTCAGGAAGTGACGAGGTCTCCGCCGCTGACTTTGTTTACTCCAGAACCTTCATCAAAGAAATGCGTCCAATCGCGATCAATGGTGCCAAGGCAGCAGTTGAATGCTTGGGACGAAAGGCTTTGCCTGAAAAATATGTTGGTCCTGTTGTCTTTGAGAACATGAGCTGGTCTGAGCTTTTCTTAACGATCTTTACATACGGTATCTCTACCTTGAACGTTCAAGAGAATCGCTCAATTTACAAAGGGAAAACAGGACAGCAAGTTTCAAGCGAAAGCGTTTCGGTGGTTGATGATGGAACATTGCCTGAAGGTATAGGCACAGCCAAAATTGATGATGAAGGTGTGCCCAGGCAGAAGACGTCCGTGATTGAGAAGGGGGTTCTTGGCGGTTTTCTTAGCGACAATTACTCCGCCAAGCGTGAAAATGGCAAAAACACTGGGAACGCAAGTAGACAGAGAGCCTTTGGATCGGTTGCGTATGCTAACCAACCCATTATCAGGCCGTCGAACTTGATTCTGAAGTCTGGCAAGGGCGATCTTGACAATCTGGTTCATGAATTGAAAGAGGGGATTCTGGTCAAAGGCTCGCTGGTAGGGTCTGGGCATTCAAACACTGTGACAGGGGATTTCTCTGTAACCGCTGGCACAGCTTTCAAGATAGAAAATGGGGCAGTGGCGTATCCGCTTAAACCTTGTACCGTTGCAGGCAACTTCTACGAATCCTTGAAAGCAGTCCTAGCCATTGGCAGTGACTCAAAGAACTTTGGAAACATCATCTGCCCATCAGTAATTGTCGACAAGGTCGTGGTGTCAACCTAGCTCTGCCGTTAAACAGGACTTATTAATTGTTCCGTTCTATATGGCTATGGAGGAGACCATCATATTTGAGCTTTGAAATGTGGGCTGAGAAGTACCGCCCAAAGACACTGGGCAACATCGTCAACCAGAAAGAAATAGTCGAACGTCTAAAAAGCTTCGTCAAGTCAAGAAATGTACCGCACTGTATTTTCGCAGGCCCCCCTGGAACGGGAAAAACTACCGCAGCTCTTTGTTTGACGAGAGACCTCTACGGTGACGTCTACAGAGAGCACATCATGGAGCTGAATGCCAGTGATGAGAGAGGAATCGATGTTGTCAGAGACACCGTGAAGACTTTCGCTAGAATGAAGTCCATTGGCGAAATTCCGTTCAAGGTTATGATTTTGGACGAAGCGGACAACATGACTTCTGACGCACAACAAGCTTTGAGGCGAACCATGGAACGTTATACCGAAACGTGCCGCTTCATTCTGTGCGCGAACTACAGTGGCAAGATAATTGAGCCAATCCAGTCTAGATGTGCTCCCTTCCGCTTCTCGTACTTGCCTCGGGAAGAACAAGATCATTATCTGAAGGAGATAGCCGAGAAAGAAGGCATGAAACTGTCGAGTGAAGGCTTGGAAGCAATCTTCGAAGTGTGTAGCGGAGACCTGAGAAAGGCGATAAACACTCTCCAAGCATCAGCCTCACTAGACAAGCCCGTAGACGCTAAGGTTGTCTATTCAATTACGGGAAAGGCAAGCCCAGCAGACGTTCGGAAAATGATCAAGATCGCCATGGACGGCGACTTCATAGAAGCACGAAAACAACTACGGGACATGATCCAAAAATACGGTGTAGCTGGCAGCGACATAATCCGTCAAATTCACACAGAAATCTTTAGAGCAGAGATTCCAGAACCTTGGAAAATAAAACTGGCCGACATCGCAGGCGAGATCGACTTCAGGCTCGTTGAAGGTGCTGATGAAGAGGTTCAGCTCAGCGCCTTGCTGGCAAGACTCGTCGAAGCCGGAAGCGACCTAAAGCCCGCATGACGGGTGCACGATTTTGTACGCCGCTTGGACCGCAAAGTACAAACCCATTTCGCTAGCAGAGGTTGTTGGAAACAAGGAAGCAATCCAAGCTCTTGCCAACTGGGTCAAGTCATGGGAAAGCGGCAATCCCAAGAAAAGGGCGGCTTTCCTTTATGGGCCTCCGGGCATCGGCAAAACTGTTTCTGTTGAAGCTTTGACCAAAGATCTCAAGA